>CANRAL010000001.1 GCA_947628585.1 uncultured Bacilli bacterium
ATTAAAACATCACAAAGCCTTATAAACACTGGGCAAAATGATGTTTTTTTATTGCTTTAACTGTCAAACTCGGGTTTTAATTGAATGTGGTTTTTTATCTAATACTAGTGAACGTAATCTTTTGATAAGTAAAGAATATCAAGAAAAATTAGCAAGGGTAATTGCCGATGGAATTGTTAAATATTATAATTAAATTCACCAAAAATTCACAATTTATTAATAAAAAAGTCATAATAAAATTATATATTATTTTTGTTCTTTGTGATATAATAAAAACAATAAGGTGGTTCTAGTGAAGGCAAAGACATTTAAAACATTAGATGAACAAATAGAAATTCTTTTACAAAAAGGATTGGTAATTGATGATATTGAAGAAGCCAAAAATATTTTGTTAAGAGAAAATTATTTCTTTTTGAGTGGATACCGCCATTTATTTTTAAAATCACAAGAGGATAGAAATTTTAAGGAGGGAACAAATTTTAAGGAAATATATTCTTTATTTAGTTTTGATCGGCAGTTAAGAAATATTATATTTAAAAATATTTTAATAGTAGAAAATAATTTAAAAAGTATTTTAGCGTATATTATGAGTAAAAATCATGGATTTAAAGAAAATAATTATTTGAATCCCCATAATTTTGTTCAAAGCCCAGATCGAAGAAGACAGGTAAATGATTTACTTCGTAAAATGAAAAGACAAATAAATATTAATGGTAAACAACATAGTGCTACAGCGCATTTTATTGATTATTATGGATATATACCATTATGGGTTGTTGTAAAAGTTTTATCTTTTGGAATTGTTGGTGAATTATATACAGTATTACAACATCAAGATCAAAAAGAAATTGCTTTAGCTTTTAATATGGATCCTTATACGATGGTAGAATATTTACCTTTATTAGCTAATTATCGGAATTTATGTGCTCATGAAGATATTTGTTATATTAATCGAACTCAAAAAAGAATAGAAGATACTAAGTATCATTATTTATTAGCAATACCTAAAGATTATGATGAATATATATATGGTAAAAATGATTTATTTGCTTTAATAATTATGCTTAAACAAATATTAAATAAAGATAATTTTAATTTATTAATGCATGAAATAGATTATGAATTAGATATTTTAGCGGGACATTTAAAAACAATAAAAATTGAGAGTGTATTAAAAAGTATGGGGTTCCCTGAAAATTATAAAGAAATAGTGAGGTTAGATTAAATGAAAAATAATAAAAAATTTTTATATGTGTTTTTAATTATATTTTGTTTCTTTTGTGGTTGTGCAACAATGTATGGGATAACTAGATATTTACCAATTAAAATAATGCAAAATGTTACAAAATTAGAAAAAGATGTAACAGTAACTGATGCTGGTATTGCTGATGCTGTAGAAAAAGTTTATGATTCAGTAGTTGTAGTATTAACTTATAAAGATGATACAGCTATTGCTAGTGGTACTGGATTTATTTATAAAAAAGATGATGGTAAATATTATATATTAACTAATTATCATGTTATTGATGGGGGAAATAAAGTTAAAATAGATTTAACGACTGATGAAGAAATAGAAGTTAAAGTTGTAGGTCATGATGAAAATGCGGATATTGCAGTTTTATCTTTAGAAACTAATAAAGATTATCCAATTGCAACAACGGGAAATAGTTTAGATATGCGAATTGGAGATACTACTTTTACGGTTGGTGCTCCTCTTGATAGTAGTACTTATTCTTGGACTGTTACGCGAGGCATTTTATCCGGGAAAAATAGATTAATTGAAGTTGAAGATAACATTGTTAATGTATTACAAACAGATGCTTCTATTAATAATGGTAATAGTGGTGGCCCATTATGTAATTCTAATGGCGAAGTTATTGGCATTAATTCCTTAAAATTAGTAAGTGATGGAGTAGAAGGAATGGGATTTGCTATTCCTATTGAAAATGCTATGAGTACGGCTGATGGTATTATTTCTGGACATCCGAAAATTAATCCTTATATTGGAGTATCTATGGTTAATATTCGAGATGTTATGAGTTTAAGTAATTTTAATTATCGTAATTATTATATGTTATTTGCCGAAAATGTGGAAAAGGCTAATTTAACTGAAGGTGTTGGAGTAGTTGAAGTAACTAAAAATAGTCCTGCAAGTCAAGCTAATATTGAAGCAGGCGATATAATTACTAAAATTAATGATGAAAAAGTTGATACAAGAGCTTACTTAAAATACAATTTATATAAATATAATGTTGGTGATGAAATAAAAGTAACTTTATATCGTGATGGTAAAGAAAAAACGGTAACTGTTAAGTTAGGAAGTAATGAAGAAACTAGTTAATTCTAGTTTTTTTGTTAAAAAAAGAATTTAATCTTTGTTAAACTCTTTAGCTAATCGTCCACTTTTATTTAAAAAGTCATATTTTAAATTATCAATTGGTAAATCAAATTCGCCAATATATTCATAAATATCAGCATTAAATCCTTTTTTAAACCGAGTTAAACCATAATATTCGCTATCTTTATTAAAATTACCACTTACGCCATTAAGTTCTACATATTTATAATCATTTTTATAATATTCGATGATAGCATAATGTAAAAAATAATTAGGAGCAAAACTTTTAAAACTACGATCAAAACCCGATATATCAATTTTAATTCGATTATCATATTTAATAACTAAAGCTCCGGCGATATATTTTTTATCTTTATCGTTCACTTTTTGGGTAGCTTCACTTATTTCATTTTTATATGTTAATAATAGTTTATCCGAGTTCATTTTATGATTAATTAACCTATCTTTATATGTATAAGATATTTTATCATTTAAAATACTATTGTTATTAAGTTCTTTTTCATAAAAATATTGGCTATTTAATAAATATTTTTTATAATCAATACTAACTAAAAATAAATCAATGGCATCATTTTTATTAAAAATATTAAATTTATCTTTGTAATAAAAATTATCTTTATCAACTTTATCACTAATTAAATTATAAAATGTATCTATGCCAAAGGTATCAGCTTTTTCTAAAATTAATCCTTTTCTAATACCTTTATTAATTTTATTTCGGGTGTTTTTACTTAATTTTTTAATATCATAATTTTCTATAGGTAAAACAGATATAAAACGAGGTAACATTGATTCAAAGTAAATATTACTTTTTAATTTTTTATATCCACAGGTAATTAAATTATTTATAATATGATAATTAGAATTATATTCAATATTATTATTCTTAGGATTAAGTTTTCCAATTGCAATTTCGGGATTAATTTTAATAAAGGCATATCCTTTGTTAGCGTAATATTGTTTTAATTGTTCAGTAAAAATTTTTAAAAATGGTAAATTAGTATAATCAATTAAAAAACCTCGAGGAGCATAACCATAATATACATTTTTAATTTTTTTAGAAAGAATTAAAGCTGCGGCCATTATAGAAGAGTTTTCCGTATAGCCAATAAATTCGTATTCATATCCTTGTTCTGCTTGTAATTTAGCATAATCTATAGATTGATAATAATTTCTTAAAGGATGATTTTTTACAAAAGCATTAAATTCATCTAAAGAGATAACGCGTATATTCATAATAACCACACATTCCTTTCACTTCGTTCAAGGCACACATAGTCTTGAAAAGATTATTTTTCAGACTAACCTCCCAAGGGGTGTATTATATCATATAAGTAATTTCTATTTCAAGAATTTGGCAATGAAAATATTAATTTTTGCCTAATTATAAAAAATAAATAATTGAAAAAAATAGTATTTCAAGGTATAATTTTGATAGGAAGTGATATTATGGCACAAACACCATTTAAAAAAAGTATAAAAAATAAATATCGGAATTTTGTTAATTATTCCTTTATTATGGCATTAGGAACTTTTCTTTTAGGTTTATTATTGTTGTTTTTAACTGATTTGACAACAAGGGTTATTGGCATTGTGGTCGGATTTAGTTGTCTTGCTAGTGGAGGAGCATCTTTATATAATTATTTTAAAAGGGATGGTGCAAAGTTATTTGAATTAAGTGTCTTTTTCGCCGGATTTTATTTCTTACTTGGCTTGTTATTAATTTTCTGGCCATATAAAGCGATGAGTTTTTTAATGGTATGTTTAGGTTTATATATGGTAGTTAAAGGCTTATTAAAAGTTAACTATGGCTTATGGTTTAAAAGAGGAAATGAAGATTGCTGGTTAGTTACTTTAGTAACAGGTATATTATACGGAGTTATTGGTATTTTAGTTATGTTTAATCCTTTTGCTGCCGGATTTACTTTAAACCAAATAGTTGGGGCTTTTATGATGATAATTGGTGTTTTAGATTTTCAAAATGCCTTTATGTTTAAAAAAAGAACAAAAGAAATTATGGATATATTTTGGTAGTATTAACTACCTTTTTATTTAGAAGGAGTGTTGAATGGTGAAAATAAAAGATATTTTAGCGCGAGAAATACTAGATAGTCGGGGAAATCCAACTATTGAAGTAGATATGATTTTGGAAAATGGCATTAAGGGAAGAGCTAGTATTCCTAGTGGAGCTTCAACGGGGAGCCGGGAAGCATTAGAACTTAGAGATAACGATAAAAATCGTTATTTAGGAAAAGGTGTATTAAAAGCGGTAGATAATGTTTTAAACATTATTAAACCAGCTTTAGTAGGTAAAGAATTAAATCAAAAAGAAGTTGATAAAATTCTTTTATCTTTAGATAATACGGAAAATAAATCAAATTTAGGGGCTAATGCTATGCTAGCGGTATCATTAGCTAGTTTAAAGTGTTTAGCTTTAAGTGAAAAAAAAGAATTATATACTTACATTTCCAGTGGCAAAGTTTCTTTACCTATTCCAATGATTAATATAATTAATGGGGGAAAGCATGCGGAAAATAATTTAGATATTCAAGAGTTTATGATTATTCCTACTATGAAAGGAATGAAAGAAAGAGTTAGGGCGGCAGCCGAAATATTCCACGCTTTAAAAAGTATTTTACATGAAAATAATTTAAGTACTGGTGTAGGTGATGAAGGGGGATTTGCTCCAGATTTAAAAAATAATGAAGAAGCATTTAGTTTTTTAATCGCGGCGATTAAAAAGGCAAATTATGTTCCTGGCAAAGATGTTTTTTTAGGAATAGATGCTGCGGCAAGTGAATTTTATGATTCTACTGAAAAGAAATATAGTCTAGATGGAAAAAAGATTACAAAAGAAGAGTTAACTAATTATTATCTAGATATGATAAATAAATATCCTCTTATAAGTATTGAAGATCCTTTCTATGAAGATGATTTCGATGCTTTAGCAAATTTAACTAAATTAGTAGGAAATAAAATAATGTTAGTCGGTGATGATTATTTTGTTACTAATGAAAAATATTTGAAAAAAGGAATTGAAATGGAAGCCGGAAATGCTATTCTTTTAAAGGCTAATCAAATCGGAACAGTAAGTGAAATGATTAATACTATTGTTTTAGCTAAAAATAATAAATATAAAACGATAATTTCCCATCGTAGTGGTGAAACTATGGATACTTTTATTGCTGACTTCGCGGTAGGACTTAATTTAGGATTTATTAAAACGGGTTCAATGTCTCGGGGGGAAAGAATTGCAAAATATAATCGTTTAATGGAAATTGAAGAAGAGTTATTAAAAAAGTAAAGTATATTATTAATAAAATAAGCCATTATAATAATGGTGAATAAAATGGAAGAAAATATAAATGCTTTAGATGAAATACATAAAGGGGCAACTATGGGTATGGATGCTATTGGTTTTATTATTGATAAAGTTAAAGATAAGAAATTAAAAGAAGTATTAAAAAAACAAAATAATGGTTACAAAGATATTGCTAAAACGGTGGAAAAAATATATTCTAAGTATGATGATGGCAATGCTCATAGTACCAATTTAATGAATAAAGTTATGACTGATATGGGTATTGAAATGAAAACAATGAATGATACTAGTAATTCTAAAATCGCGGAAATTCTTTTACAAGGCGTAAATATGGGAATTATAGAAGGTAGAAAAATATTAAATAAGAAAAAAATAGATAAAGAAGTTGAATCCATTGTTAGTGATTATGTAACCATGCAAGAAAAAGCAGTAGAGGTATTAAAAACTTATTTATAACCAAAGATTTGGAACTTTGGTTTTTTCATGATATAATTTTAACGGTGAATAAAAATGTACGATGTTGTAATAATAGGCGCTGGCCCAGCAGGTTTATTCGCGGCCTATGAATTAATTGAAAAAAATAGTAAATTAAAGATATTATTATTAGATAAAGGAAAGCTAGCTCAAAAAAGAGTTTGTCCTATAAATAAATCGAAAGATGGGTTATGTCATAATTGTCAGCCATGTCAAATTTTATCTGGCTTTGGGGGCGCAGGAACATTTTCCGACGGTAAGTTAAATTTTATTCCAAAACTAGGTAAATCAAATTTATTTAAGTATATGGATCAAACGGATGCTTATCATTTAATTGATGAAACGGAAGAAATATTTAATAAGTTTGGAATGACCGCGGAAAGTTATCCTAAAAATATGGATGAAGCAAAAGCTATTGGCGAAAAAATTGCTAGAGTAGGAGCAAGCTTACTTATAATAAAACAAAAACATTTAGGTAGTGATATGTTACCCATATATATTGAAAAATTTACTAATTATTTAATTGATAAAGGGGTAGATATAAAAGAAAATATTGAGGTAAGTGATATTCAAAAAGTAAAATCTAATTATGAAGTTATAAGTAAAAATGCTATTTTTAAAACTAAATATGTAATTGTAGCTCCGGGAAGAACTGGAGCAAAATGGGTTCAAGAGCTCGCCGACAAATATAAAATCAATTATACTTCGCAAAGTATCGAAATAGGGGTTAGAGTTGAAGTAAGAAAAGAAATTTTAGATCCTATAACTAATATTATATATGATCCGACTATATTTATTAAGACTGATACCTATAATGATGAAATAAGAACTTTTTGTACTAATCCTGGAGGATATGTTAGTAAAGAAAATTATAATGGCTATATTTGTGTAAATGGGCATTCCTTAAAAAATAAGAAATCTAATAATTCCAATTTTGCTTTTATTTCTAAAGTTAATTTGACAGAACCCGTGACTAATACGCGGGAATATGGCGAATGCATTGCTAAAATTGCCAATACTTTAGGCGCGGGAAAACCAATTATTCAAACATTAAGAGATTTAAGAATGGGTCGCAGAAGTAATATGGAACGAATAAAAAAAGGTTTTATAGAACCAACATTGAAAGATGTAGTTGCAGGAGATTTAGCCTTAGTATTACCTCATCGAATAATAAAAAATATTATTGAAGGAATCGATATATTAAATAAAATTATTCCAGGGGTAAGCAACGGAGAAACCTTATTATATGGTCCTGAAATAAAATTTTTTAGTAATGAAATAGATACAAATAACAATATGAAATTAAATGATGAAGATATTTACTTTATTGGCGATGGAGCTGGTAAAGCTGGGAATATAGTTACGGCGGCAGCAACAGGGTTAATCGCGGCAAGAGATATTTTGGAAAGAGAAAAGTAATAAACTTTTTTCTTTTTTCTTTGATTTACAAAAGATAGTTAATAATGATATAATCTATATGTGCCGATTTAGTACAGTGGTAGTACAGATGCATGGTAAGCATCAGAGATCAGTTCAATTCTGCTAATCGGCACCAGATTGATACCAAACTCGAACTTTTATAGCTCGAGTTTTAAAATGATTAAATTTATGTTACTATATTTTATAGAAGAATTGATGTATTTGTCAATTTATAAAACACACTTGTATATTGATAAAGTCAATATATCTAAAAATTTAATGCTTTTTATAACCTTCAGTTTGTATGTCAATATTGTTATATAAATTAGTGTATTGTGAAGAAGTTGGAATTAGTCCACCACAAACAGTAGGAACTTGGCTGATATCACTTATAGTACCTTTACTCAAAAGTTTAGTTCTAACTCTTTCTAAATTACAATCCACATTGTCAGTTAAAGACCAATATGATATTCCATTTAATTTTACTTCCGAATTATTGATGATAGATGATATACTATTAATTCTATCTCTTTTCATAGTATATACTTCTTCATAAGAAATTTCAGGATTATCCCCAATTGTTTTTGAAGTTTCACTTTCACTTAAAGATAAATCAAATTCAGTTATTTGAATTTTGATATTTAGTTTATCTTGTAAAAATTTAAAATCTTTAAAACATTCTTGTATTTGTTCATCACTAGTTCTAAAAGTTATATGCATTTGCGAACCTAAAGTATCAATTAGACCATTCGAAGTAGAGTTTATTGCTTGTAATACTTCAACAACTTTTTTTCTTCTTTCAGAATCTTCTAAAAATGGCTCATTATATAAATAACTAACACCTTCAGGTTTATGAGTTTTAGCATATTCAAATATATTACATAAATCATTAATCGTTATACCATAACGACTTTCCCATATATTTTCATACTGCCCTTGACTGTTTTTATCAAAACTTACAATTTCATTAAATAAATCAACAGCATTGATAACAGGTGTTCCATCTACTAACTTATGTGTTTCATTATATTCATTTATAAAATCTATAGTGGATTTAACATAAGAAGTTAATGTTTTTAAAATTTCTTCTTTCGATCTTCCTATAAATAAACTTTCAGCTGCTCCTTTGGTTAGAAGAGAATGAAATCGTATATGTTTATTATTTTTTAATGCAAAGTCTAAATCTTTTTTAGCAAAATAGAAATCAAATCGTTCTTGATTATCTTCGTCAAAAAATTCGTTTATGACAACTTCTGGTTTACCAGATCCCACTAATAAAGAATTAAATGTTGATAATTTTTCATTAAGCAATACAAACTCATCGTATAAATTAGGCATTTTATTTTGATCTCGTTCAGCTGAGACAAATCTGTGAGCCTGTTTAAAAATTTCCTCATAATTATTTGGATATCTATTTTTTATATATTCTTTAATATATGTTATTATTTCAATATTTTTATCGATATAAATTTTTTTGATAACTTCAATATCTTCCTGCTTTATACCTAAATGATATAATGTATTATCTAATATATCTTGTTTATTACTGTTATGTGGTACTAAAGTATCTTGATATTCTTTGAAAACTTTTCGCTTTAATTTTTCTAAATCTTGATTAATAAAATTTTGCAAATCTTCCTTTGAAAATACTCCGTTTAATTGTTTACATTGATATATAAAAGAAATTATTTCTTCACAAGTTTGGCATTGTATAATCGATAACATATCTAATTGTTCACTACTGAAATACCCTCCAATATTACTAGTATTTACATTTAAACCATACAAATCCATTACAACACCTACTTTCTATTCCATTATATTTTAACAAAAGTGACAGTAATTTTCAATGTAGGTAAAATCTAAGAATTTAAAAGAAATAAAATATAAAAATTTTAAATTATATGAAGATTTAGTGAATTTTATCGAAAAATGAACTTTTAAATAAAAAATGTGGTAGAATCATTATAAATGCCTAATGCATATTGTTATAATAGTTGATTTATTAAGGAAGGTATAAATTATGTTAAAATTATTTAAAAACTTAAAGAAAGAAGATTGGATATATGCTGGTATTAGTTTTCTTTTAATAGCTTTTCAAGTATGGTTAGAATTAAAAATGCCAGATTATATGTCTGAAATTACCCAATTAGTTCAAACTGAAGGTAGTAAAATGGCTGATATTTTAATTAATGGTGGTTATATGCTTTTATGTGCCTTGGCTTCATTAATTTGTGCCGTTATAACTGGTTATTTGATTGCTAATGTATCGGCTAGATTTTCGAAAAATATTCGAAAAAAATTATTTAATAAAACTTTAGAATTATCTATGGGAGAAATAAAAGATTTTTCCCCCAGTAGTTTAATTACGCGAACTACCAATGATATAACCCAAATTCAAATGTTTATTGCAATGGGGCTTCAAATGATGGTTAAGGCTCCTCTTACAGCAATTTGGGCGGTAACAAAAATATTAAATAAAAGTTGGCAATGGAGTACTTTAACCGCGGGGGCTGTAGTTATTTTACTTTCGACGGTGGCAATTATTTTAGTTATTGTTTTACCTCGTTTTAAAATAGTTCAAAAATTAATTGATCGAGTTAACAAAATTACGCGAGAAAATTTAATGGGTATTCGGGTTATTCGGGCTTTTAATGCCGAAGAATATCAAGAAAATAAATTTGAGGAAGTAAATAAAAATTTAACTAATACGCAATTATTTAATCAAAAAGCATTTGCTATTATGCAACCAATTATGTATTTAGTAATGTATTTTTTAACTTTAGCTATTTATATTATTGGTATATATTTGATAAAAAATAGTTTAATGGCAAATAAAATAGCTTTATTTGGGGATATGGTAGTTTATTCTTCATATGCTATGCAAGTAATTATGTCATTTTTAATGCTAGCTATGATTTTTATGATTTTGCCAAGAGCCAATGTTTCGGCGAATAGAATTAATGAAGTATTAGATAAATTGGTAAGTATTAAAAACGGAACTTTAAAAGAAACAAAAACAGGAGAAGTTGGAACAGTGGAATTTAAAAATGTAAGTTTTAAATATCCGGATGCCGAAGATTATGTTTTGGAGGATATATCTTTTAAAGTTAAACAAGGAGAAACGGTGGCATTTATTGGTTCTACTGGTAGTGGTAAATCTACTTTAATTAATTTAATTCCGCGATTCTACGATGTTACTAAAGGAGAAATCCTAGTTGATGGTATTAACATTAAAGAATATGATTTAAAATATTTATATAATAAACTAGGATATGTTTCCCAAAAAGCGGTTATGTTTAATGATACTGTAATAGGAAATGTTACATTTGGGGATAATGGACAAAAAAAGAGTAATGAATTAGTTAATAAAGCTCTTAAAGTGGCTCAAGCCGAAGAATTTGTTTCCAAAATGGAAAACAAAGAATATTCTAATATATCGCAAGGAGGAACAAATATATCGGGAGGTCAAAAACAAAGACTATCAATTGCCCGGGCTATTGCTCGAGAACCAGAAATATATATATTTGATGATTCTTTTTCTGCTTTAGATTATAAAACGGATAGTAAAGTTCGCCATGAATTAAAAAAATATACGAAGAATGCTACAAGTTTAATTGTTGCTCAAAGAATAGGAACAATTATGAATGCAGATAAAATTATTGTTTTAGATAAAGGAAAATGCGTAGGAATTGGTAGCCATAAAGAACTTTTAAATAGTTGTGATGTATATAAAGAAATTGCTTTATCCCAATTATCAAAGGAGGAATTAGAAAATGCCTAGAAGACCAATGAAACAAGAAAAGGCTAAAGATTTTAAAAAAGCCATTTTTCGATTATTTAAAGAATTAAAATCATTTAAATATTTAATTTTCTTAGGTTTAGCTTTAGCATCTTTAGGTTCCGTTCTTTCAATTATGGCTCCGAATAAACTTTCTAATTTAATAGATAAAATATCGGAAGGATTAGTAATTAATACCACTAATATAAAAACTATCGCGGAAAATGTTGAAAATAGTTTTAATATGGATAAAGTTAATGAAAAAATGACATATTTATTAAAATTAGATATTAATGAAAATACAATTAAAAAGGTAATGTCTTCAAATACGATAACTGATTTAGAAAAAGAAGAATTTACTAGTTTTATCAATAATATTGATTCTAATAATCCTGAAGAAATGATTAATAATTTGAATAATTTTTCCTTAGAAACTTTAAAAATCATTTTGCCAGATACCTATTATAATGATACTTTAGTAACTACTGAGGATAAAAAAATATTAATTGATTTAATAATTAATAAAGATATTAATAAAATACCGGATAATATATATAATGTATTTTTTCAAGATATTGTAATTGATAATGTTACTATTACACCTATAGAACAAGGTCAATTTATGAAAATTATGGCTAATATTGATCGTAATGATACGGCAATGCTTTATCAAAAAATTGATGAAATGCCGGATACAATTAAAAATGTAATTGAACCGAAATTTAATGTTGAAGGTATTAAAAAAATTATTATCTTTTTAGTTATCTTATATTTAATATCAGCTTTATTTAATTATATTGAGGCTATATCTATGACTATAGTTTCTAATTCCTTTGCTCGCAAATTAAGAAGTAATATATCGGTAAAAATTAATAAGTTACCTTTAAAATATTTTGATAAAAATCAAACAGGAGATGTTTTATCGAGAATAACAAATGATGTAGATACTATTGCCCAAAGTATGAATCAATCTTTTGCTACCTTAATTAGTGCCATAACTTTATTAGTAGGAACAATTATAATGATGTTTTATACTAATTGGATAATGGCTTGTACGGCTATTGGGGCTAGTATAATTGGATTTGCCTTTATGTTTAAAATATTGAGTAAATCCCAAAAGTATTTTAAAGAAAGACAAAAGTTTTTAGGAAAAATAAATTCGCATATTGAAGAAGTATATTCCGGATTAAATGTAATTAAAGTTTATAATGGAATAGATGAAGTAAATGAAAAATTTGATATTCTTAATGATAAAGTATATGAAGCCAATCGCAAAAGTCAATTTTTGTCTGGTTTAATGATGCCAATGATGAATTTTATTGGAAATTTTGGTTATGTTGCGGTTTGTATTGTTGGGGCTTTACTTACTATGAATGGTTATATTACTTTTGGGGTTATTGTAGCTTTTATGACTTATGTAAGACTATTTACTTCTCCATTATCCGAAATTGGGCAAGCTATGACTTCTTTGCAAACAACGGCGGCTGCCTCTGAAAGAGTATTTGAATTTATGGATGAAGAAGAGATGCCTAATCAAGAGTTATTAACCAAAAAATTAGATAAAAAAGAAGTTAAAGGAAATATTGAATTTAATAATGTGGAATTTACTTATGATGGCAATACTTTACCAACAATTAAAAACTTTAATGTAAAAGTTAAAGCGGGTGAAAAAATTGCTATAGTAGGACCAACTGGGGCGGGTAAAACAACAATGGTAAATTTATTAATGAAGTTTTACGAAATTAATAAAGGTGATATAAAAATAGATGGTGTTTCAACTAAAGAGCTTACTCGTGAAAATATTCATGATTTATTTACAATGGTCTTACAAGATACTTGGTTATTTGATGGAACAATAAAAGAAAACATTGTCTATAATCGGCATAATGTCAGTGATAAAAAAGTAGAAGAAGTTTGTAAAATTGTTGGCTTAGATCACTTTATTAAAACTTTACCACATGGTTATAATTCTCTTGTTAATGAAAGTGATAATATATCCGCGGGGCAAAGACAATTATTAACTATTGCTCGCGGTATGATTGAAAATTCTCCGTTTTTAATTTTAGATGAAGCAACTAGTAATGTTGATACCAGAACTGAAGAATTGGTGCAAAAAGCGATGGATAAATTAACGGAAGGTAAAACTTCATTTATTATAGCGCATAGACTATCTACTATCAAAAATGCAGATTTAATTTTAGTAATGAAGGATGGTAACATAATTGAACAAGGAAATCATGAAGAATTAATGCAAAAGAAGGGATTTTATGCTGAACTTTATAATTCTCAATTCGAGTTATAAAAAAAATTTAAAAAATTTTAAAATAGGTTAATATTATTTTAAAATTTTTTTATTATGAATATAATTAATATAAGGATAAAATTTCTTTATTAAAAATAAGGATAAAATTTCTTTATTAAAATAGTGACAAATTAAATAAAATGTGTTAAAATAATTCTTAATCTTTGTTGAGGTGTGATACATAATGAAGAAATTTAGATTAAGTGCGAATATTTAATTTATTATATTATGATAAATCTTTATTTATATAATAAAAAAATTGAGATATTTTTAATAATATAATAAAATATAATAGGAAGCTTTTGAGTTTTAATGTTTTAAGGAGTGGTTTAATTATGAACTCAAGATTAAAGAAGATAGTATTGTTTTTAATTACTAGTTTAATATTACCTTTTAGTGTTTTTGCTAAAGAAGATATAGAGTTAAGTGTTGATAAAAAAGATTTAAAAATTGGTGATGAGATAGTAGTAACTGCTAAAATGGCGGAAGATTTAGAAAGTTATGCTCTTATTGCCACTTTGAAGTATGATGAAAATGTTTTTCAAAGAATAGATGAATCTGATTTTGCGGTAGCTATTAATTCTAGTATTAATTATAATAAAGCCAATAATAAATTTGGAATAATTAATCGAACTGGTCAAGCCCAAGATGGCATTCTTTTTCGAGTTAATTTAAAAGTAAAAGATAAAGCTAATGTTGGAGATACTAATATTGCTTTAACTAATATTTCTTCATCTGATGGTAGTGAAAAAAAAGAATATACAGCAAATACCCTTAAAGTATTTGTATCGCGGGATATGGAAAAAAATGAAGAAATTTCTGGCAATAAGGAAAATAATATTAGTCCGGATACAGAAGAAATTATTAAAGTATTTACTAACAAACCAATTATAATTATTTCTACAGTTTTAACTATAGGTTTATTAGGTTATATTTTATTTTATGGATTTAAAAAGAATAAGAATAAGAAAATATTAATTAGTTTAATTGTTGCTGATGTTGCTTTGGGTGTTATAACCGGATCTATGTTTATTAATAATTATAATAAAAAAGATGTTAATGATGATGGTATTAAAAACTATGATGATGCGGAAGAAATTATCAAATATTTAATTGATATTAAAGGAATAGATGAAGAAGAAAAAATAGAAGAAAATGAAAAAGAGGATAATACAAATACCAATAGTACTTCAACTAATACTAATAGTAATAAAAAGCCTTCTTCTAATTCCAAACCAACTAAACCTAAAAATGATTATGATACAAATAATGATGGCAAAGTAGATGTTGATGATGTAGGGAATGTTGTAGAAGATGTAACTAAAAATACGAGTGTTAAATTACAAGAAGTAAATCCAAATAATGAATATTATATTGATAAAGGAACAATTGCACTTAATTTTAAGGCGGAAATTAATCCTCAAGATAGTAAAATAACTAAAGTT
Source organism: uncultured Bacilli bacterium (assembly GCA_947628585.1). Lineage (GTDB taxonomy): Bacteria > Bacillota_I > Bacilli_A > RF39 > UBA660 > Onthocola_B. The sequence goes on from CANRAL010000001.1 coordinate 15,103, forward strand.
AAAATTGGTGATGAATTTTATGATGTTACTTTGGATAGTGATATTTATAGTGTAACTATAGATGTAAATGAAAGTGGAGAAAAAGATTTTGTAATTAGTGAAGTAATTTTAGATAATAATCAAAGTGTTAAAACTAATTTAAAAATTAGTAGGGAAATATTAAAAGAAATACCTTATGTTAATAACTTTAATTTGGAAGATGAAAAGAAAACATTAAGTTTTGATTTAGTGGATAATGATGATGCTTTTAAAGAAGGAACAGTTACTATTTATGATGGTACCGAAAGCATTAAAAGTGCTAAATTAAGTAAAAATAATATATTGAAAGATTTACCTATAGAAGAAGATAAGTCTTATGATGTTGAAATAATTGGTAGTTATGATTTAGATAGTAATAAAAATGAAGGTAAAAATTCTTATAATGAAGAAACAATGTTTAGTCATTCTTTTACGATAGGTGGCGATTATAATTTTACTTTAACCGATGTAGTAATAACTGATGAGTTGCAACCGGGAGAAATTCCTGTTATATCGTTTAAGAGTACTAATAGTCGAAAAGCAAATATAAAATTAGCTAATTTTACTAATGACAAAAATGCTGCGAAATCTTATCAACTTATAGCCGTAAATGATAGTAATTATGAAGTTCCTATAGTTGGGGCTGATATTACTCCTGGAGAACATACAATTACTTTAGACAGTGTTCAATTAGATAATTTGAAGTTTTTGGAAAATTCTAAGGATTATAATGTTAATGTTTTAAATTATACAGTTTTAAAAAGTGCTCCTAAAGCGGAAGATTTAACTCTTATAGATAAACGTGAGGAAAAAATTATTGAAGCGACATTTAAATTAAATGATTCTAATGAAGCAGCAAATCATCTTATTATTTCTTTAACTGATTCATCTTATAAATTAGCTAGTAAAGTGGAATTTACTAAAGAAGAAATAGAGGCTTTAAGAGATAAAGAATTTAAAGTGTCTTTACCTTATGATAATAGCACTGATGGTTGTTATCGGGTAGTTGTTTATGCTGATTATGATTTATCGGATAAATATCATTATACTCTTAAAAATATTGGAGAAAATTCTATTTTGAGTCCTAAAGATATTTATATTCAAGATATGTATTTAGTTAATGCTAAAAATGAAAAGATTGAAAGTCCTTATGTTTCTAAAGATAGTAATACTATTCAAGTAGCTTTTGAAATAGTAATTGGGGATGAAATAAAAAAATATAAATCTTATGGTGGCATATCTTATGTAACTATTAATGGTTTAAATTGTCCTATTAGTACTATAAAAACACCTGATAAAAATAATGGTGTGTATTTAATCAAAGCTACTGTTAAAGTTCCTAAAGAATCTGGTATTTTGGAATTAACAGCTAATCGGGTTCAACTTTCTAATAATTCATATTATCATATTTGGAGTGATTATTATGCTGTTGGAGAAAAATCTATTAAAATAGAAGTATTAAAAGATAAACCAAAAATAGAAAATTTAATAGTTACAGAAGAAGACTATGATAAAGGAAAAGTAACATTTGATTTTGATATTGTATTAGATAATAATGCAACTTTAAATGATAATAGTTTTGATTTTGGTAGTCTTACTTTAGATGGTAAAGAAGGAAATCCAAGTGTTGTTAATTCAACAGGGCATAATAAAGTAACTTTTGAAAATGTTTCAAAAGATAAAAAATTAGATTTAATATTTAAAGCTAAATTTGATTTAGATACTAATACTTTAGATACCGATAAAAATGAATTAGAGGAAGAAATATATAAAGTTAATTATGGTCTATATAATAAAAAATCTTATCAAGATGTAACTATTAATAAAGGATCTTCTAATAAAAAGTATTATGAAAAAAATGAAGATATAGAACTTACTTTTGATATAACTGGAAATTTTGAAAATTTAGGAATGAATCCTAAAAAAGTAATTATTGATGATAAAGAATATGAATTAATAAAGAAAGATGATAGTTATAGTGTTAAAATTTTAGGATTTCATAGTTTTGGTAGAAAAGAAATAACTATTACTGATGTAATTTTTGATTATGGTCAAAAAGTAACCTTAAAGGATAAATATTCATTAAATGTGGAAGTTTTAAAGGATGTTATTAAATTTAATAACTTAGAATATGAAGTTTTAGAGAATTCTATTAAAGTTATTTTTAGAAAAGTTGATCCTGATAATTCTTTAGTAGGTAAAGCTAAAGTAATTATTAGTGATGAACAAAATAATATTATTTATGATGGTAATTATCAAGATGAAATAAGTTTCAAACATGATGCTAATGTCTTAAGATATTTTGTTAAAGTAATTGGTTCATATGATCGAGACATTAATGTAACGAAAAATAGTGAAAATTACTATGGTGATGTTACGTTACTTAATGAAATAATTTCGTTTGAAAGAAATAATATTGAATTAAAGAATATTATTGATATTAATCTTTATAAACAAATAAATGATGGAACATATGATGAAATTATTAAAGTTGATGAAGTATCTTTAAAAGAAATAAATGATAATAAATCTGCTTATTTTGCTGAAGTAGTAATGGAAAATCTTCCAAGTATAAGAACTAGAATTAAGGAAGCAATTGAAAAAGATAAACATTTAATTTTAATACTTGATTATAATTATGTAACTAAGGAAGGAAAAATAAAGACTAATAATGTTCAAATTGACTTTGGCGAAATAAAAGAGAATGGAATAGCTAAAAATGAATTTCATCCTGAAATAGCCATTCAAAAATTAATTGAAGAATTAAATGATAATAAAGATATAACCTTAATGCAAAATTATGATTTTTCGATAATTGATAATGAAGATTTAGTTTATGTAGAAAATTATAAAGGTACTTTAGAAGGAAATGACTATACATTTAAAAATTTAAGTAAACCATTATTTGATACTTTAACTGGTAAAGTAAAGAATTTAAACATTGTTAATGTTGCTATGGAAAAAACTGGCCATGGAGCTTTAGCTAATAAAGCCGAAAACGCGGAAGTAACAAGTGTTTATATTGACAATGTGACTAGAAATGCTGGCGATGATAGTGGTCAAAATGGGGGATTAATTGGTTCAACTGTAAATACTAAAGTAGAAGCATGTCGGGTAACAAATGTTACTATCAATGCTGGTTACTATGCTCAACAAAATGGTTTATTAATTGGTACTACTAGTGGTAGTGTTGATAAATCAATAATAAAAAATTCTTATGCGGAAGGAAGACTTTTAGGTGGTTATAATTATACAAGTGGTTTTGTGGGTAATTGTAAATCAACGACTGTTATAAATAATTTTGTAAAAGTAACTGCCAGTGGTCAATCTGGACCTGTTGCCGCTTTTGGGGATGCTTATGGGGACCAAAATAGTGTTTATGAAAACAATATAAGTATTGCCTCAGGTACAACAACTAATATGATTGGTAGTGCTAAAACTATTAATAATAATTATTTCTACATTGATAATGAAGCTACTAGTAAAGATGGTATTACGGTTATAGATAAAAATGATATTAATGATGAACTATTTATAACTAAAGCTAAATTTGATCCAAATATTTGGTATATTAATAATATTTCTTTTGATAATTTACCAATATTCCATAAAGAAAAGAAAACAGTATTAAATGATACTTCTAATGAAAATTATCGGGAAGAAAATGAAACTTTATATCAAAATTTAATTAAATTAATGCCATTTTATGATAGTAATAAAATAATAACTATTGCTCAAAATGTTACAGATATAAATTTAAATACTAAGATTATTAATCATATTATTCCAATAGATAAAGAAGGAAAATTAGTAACTTATTTAACTAATTCTGATATTCGAAAAATAGCTAAAATTAGAGTTGTATTCACGGATAAAACTAAAATAGATTATGATGTTATATATGATAAATCCTATGATATGGTAGCATCTTATCGAATTATTAGTTTAGGTATTGATTATAATTATAATAATTATGTTATTGATGAAAATTCTCAAGTGGTAAATAATTTAACTAATTATTTACAAAAAATAAATTATGGTACGGATTTGGATATTTTAACAACAAATAGTGATAGTCGGATATATAGAGATTTTTATAATGAAGTAACAAGTAAAGAATTAAAAGAATTTGTTTTAAAATATTTAGCTAATAGTGAATATACTAATACAACAAATGATAAGACAATTAATGATTATTTGGAAAGAGAAGTAAAGAAAAATCAAAAATTAGAAAAAGCCTTATATACTTATAATTATTTTAGAAGATTCTACGATGTAGAAGTTGGAAAAATGAAATTATATGATATTATGATGTTTAATATGGAAGGCTTTAATAGTGATTTAACTACAAGTAAAATTGTTGATTTATTCTTTAGTGATAAAAGTGGAGCTAATTTTAATACTAATTTAACTAGTTCTAAATATTCTTCAGTTTTAGGATCATATACTAAAATAAATAATATAGTTGATTTTCTAGAATATGTAGTTACGGAATTTAGTAATGAAACTGATATGGCTAATTGGGTAAGAGAACAATTTAAAGGAATTTTAGTGGAACTTCCAATTGAAGGACATCCTGAAATTTTATATACATTATGGGATCATTTCCGGAATCCTGACAAAAATTATCCTAATGGAGTATATGGACATGATGCTCATGAATTTATATTACCAATTTTAACTTTACCAGAAAATTCAGCTTATATTATTTCGGCTCCAGTAGAATTTATTATTGGTGCGCAAAGAACATATATTAGTGATCCTTTTGATCCCCAACAAGTTGCTGATTTTAAAGCTAAAATGGCAACATATACAACAAGATTACAATCTTACTTTACAACTGCTTATGGTATTTTGGAAAATAAAGATTTATTTAATAATATGCATTTATTTATTCTTGATAAACGTAATACTAAAAATATAGATGGAACTGGAGTTTATAATAATCCATATACAACTACGGAACCATTCCATAAGAATTTTGATGAAATTTTAGGACTTTGGCCAGCAGCTGCCGGGAATAATGCCGCCGCATGGGGTTACTACATTGAAATGCAAGTTGCCGGAGTATTAGATAGTAACTTAACTACTGATGGTTCATTAGATATTGGTCATGTTACATTTAAGACGCTTACCCATGAATCTGCCCATAATTTAGATGATCGTTTATTCTTTAAGAATAATGGTCAAAGAGGGGGTGGAGAAGATTATGCCGATGCCTTCTTAATGCAAGCATTTGAAAAATTTGGTATTGTTATGAATTTATCAATTAATTTTGATTTAGAAAAGTTAAATGAAAATAATCAAGCTGTTGGTTCTAATTTAACGCCAGAACGAATAAATACGGAAGCTAAAATATCTGATTTTTACAATAAAGCTTTCCAAACAATTTATACAATTGATTATTTAGAAGCACAAGCATTCTTACAGTTACCAAAAGAAGCTCAAGAAAAGTTAGCTATTCAAATTTCTTATCCAAATGCGGAAAAAGAAGTAGAATTTAAAGATTCCGATGGAAAGGTATATATAGAATATGTTGATGAAAATGGGCAAAAACAACCTTTAGTAAGTAGAAAATATAAAGATGATCCTTATGCATTAAGCGCTGCTTATTCTTTAACTCAATATACAAAATTAGATCAAGTTGAAGATTTTGATTTCAGTAAATTAAAAACCATTGATGATTTAATTGATAATAAGATAATGTTATATCCTGGTAAAGAAGGAGTATCGACTTTAGGACCTGGACATTATGGTGGCGAAGGTTATAATGTTGTTCATTGGTACCAACCACATAATGATTACGGTTTCCCTGATTCTTATTCTTCTAAGTGGATTAGTTATGAAATGTTAGGTTATGCTGGATATACCAATGGTTTTGTAGAATATGCTAGTAATATTCATACTACCAAAAGAACATTCTACACTTCCTTATCGGCAACTATAAATAAAAATGGTACTTTAGCTTTAAGTGAAATTAATTATAAAAGTGATGCTACAGCTTTAAAAATTATTACTAATAATCAATATGAAAATTTTGATGATTATAAGAAAGCTCGTTTTAGAGAAGTAGCTGCAAATTTAGATCACTTAAATAAAATAATAAATGCTAAAGAATATGTTCAAAAATTCTATAATGCTTTAATGGAAGATGTTAATGATAAAAATTTAACTAAGAGTAGTGATGTTCGTTATCAAATTTATAGTACATTAAAAAATTATACTAATGATTTTAGAACTAATGAAATTATAATGGATAGTTGGCAACAAAATGTTAGTGATTTAAATGTTACTAAATAAAGGTTAGGAAAATTTATTTCTTAATCTTTTTTATTTGACAATTATTAGTATTTTAAGTAAAATAATTAAACAAAAAAGGAGAGTATTATGAGTAACTTTGTTGATAAAGATGGTTATTATTTAAATAAATGTGGAATGTGTTATAATTACCCAATTGATGATATTAGTAAAGCAACTCCTCGAGGATATGTTTGTTCTAAATATCATACAGGTTGGCTTGGGGGAACTATAGGAATGGCTTTTGAAGATTCTTGTAATAGTCAAAGAAATGTAAGAGATAGACGGCATAAAGATATAAAAAAAGCATACGAAAATTTAATTCGTAAGTGTGGACGTTATGAAGGAAAAAGCTATTGGAGTTATATTATGACTGCGATAAATAATATATTAGCAACTCCCCAAAGTCAAATGTATTATGAAATATTGGGTAAATTTCGCGATGAATATATGCAAAATAATATAAAATATTGGCATTATTTAGTATCTTATGATATTTATGGTCGATTAATTGCTGAAGAACTATTAAATGATTCTTATGCTAAAGATATGGCTAATTATTTAATGAACGATTATTTAAATTATATTGTTAATTATATTTTAAATAATCAATATCAAGAAGCTATATTATTATATGTAGAAATGGTTTGTTTCTTAAAAGAATTTTATAATATTAAATCTTTAGATGCAGATGAAAGAACAAGAAAATTAATGTAATTTTTTACAAACTCCAGGATCAGGATTATAAAAACAATGACTTTTATAGCGACCAGCTAAAGACTGATCATACCAAGTTTGTTTACAATCACTTCCCTTGGTTGGAGCATAAAACCATAAAGCGTTAGTTGCCGGATAGTAGTATTCACCTATTAAGATTCTTTTGGCTAATTGTTTCTCGGTAGTTGTAGCACTGCCATAAAATAAAGAATTTTGAGTACCACTAAATTGATTTTTTTGATATATAACATCATATAAAGAATTAACATTTTTAAAAGTTAAACAGTCCGCGAGAACGCGATTTGCGACAACATTGCCAACCATAAGCATTCCTAAATCACCATCGCCTAAAGCTTCGGCTCGCATTATTCTTGCTAATAAATCAAGATCATATTCTGTATAGTTAATAATCATAATCTCACCTAATTTATTTTATGTTTTTAGTGAAATTATGTAAACTTATAGTTTTTTTATTGGATAAATGATATAATATTTTTGTAAGTGAGTGATATAAATGAAAAAAATAATAATAACTTGTTCACTTTTATTAAGTTTACTAATTTTAAGTGGATGGACAAATGAAGTTAAACCATTGACAACATCATCTCCCATTTTATTATTAGATAGTGTAAATTGTACATCATTATTAGGCTCTCCTGGTGACAGTAATTATCCTGCTTATTGGATACAATTTGCTTTAAATGTAATGCGATATGTTGGTATCGCAGCCTTAGTAGTTTTAAGTACAATTGACTTTATTCAAGCAATAGTTAAACAAGATAATGATGCTTTAAATAAGGCTATTAAAACAACAGCCAAAAGATTTGTTTTCGCAGTTATTTTATTTTTCGTACCTCTTTTTGTAGAAACAATTATGAATTTGTTTGGAATATATGGCAATTGTCCAATTAATTAATTGCAAAAATAAAATATTACTGATATAATAATAATGCTTTATAAAAGTAAAGCTTATAGGGGATTAGTTAAATGGTATAATAGGAGTCTCCAAAACTTTAGTTGGGAGTTCGATTCTCTCATCCCCTGCCATAAAAAATGCCGGACTTATGTCCGTTTTTACATATTAGAAACGATTTTTTTAAATCAATATTAATTTATTAATTTATTAAGTAAAAAATAACTATTGATTTTTATTTATGTTGTGGAATATAATAAACGAAAGGAGGTTTAGGATAATGAATCAAAAATTATATATGATTGTAACTTATGATTATAAATATAGACCAGAATTTTTTTATAATGTAGATGATTTAAAAAATTGGTTTTTAACTCATATTGGTAGGGAAATACCTGAAATATACGTTTTAGAATATATAGGTGAATTTAATGGTGTAAGTGATGTAATTAAGTTAAGCGTTTTAAGCCAAGAATATAGTTATTATATTACGGCAGTTAATAAAAAATTACTTATTGAATACAAAGAAGAAAAAAATTTATGGCAAAATATTAATCATATTTCTCAATCTAGTCCTTTTTATTACCCTAATCAAATTTATAATGCTTTGCAAGGCATGGGCATTAATTTAAATAATGTTTATGAAAATGAAAGTGACAGAATTAGCGAGTTTGATGTTGTAAATGAAAGTGGATTTTGTGCTATGAAAAATGATATTATTAAAGAATTAAATAAATTAACAGGCCCTAATGGATTTATATCAGCTAAAACTTCAAAAGAAAAGAAACATCTCAAAGCACTAAATGATAGACTAAAATATATGGAAAATGAACAACAAAAATTAAAATTAGTAAGAACCAAACCTTTAATACATTTTCCTGATTATACCCGCTATTTTTAATTAGAAACTCTAAAACATTGCTGTAAAGATTATATTATTAAGCAATATGAATAAAGATGCAGATAACATTAGACCTATATTTGTAGAACAAGAATCTCTTACATAAAAGTAAGGGATTTTTTCAAATTGGGTAAATTTTATTGTAAGTAGCAATAGCTTTAGTATAATATGTATGTAATGTTATTTGAAATTTAAGAGTTATTTACTATATTTTAATAGTAAAGGTTGGATATAAGTTTAACTGATAGTTTGCATACCAAACAAGTAAAAAAACTGTCACAAAAACTGCCAATTCTGCCATTATAAAAGAAGATATATCAAGAAATAACAAAAAGATAAAAACTTGATATGCCTTGTTTTATGGTGGTTGGGGGCGATTGAGGGTTGTTATTTATGAACTCCAAAACCTTAGTTGAAGGTTCGATTATTCTATGCCCTGTCAAAACGTTTATAATATATTATCTAGTAACTGTTACTAGATATTTTTACTTGTACAAAATTTCTCTTTGGAATTATAATAAGTTAGAGGTAATTTTATGGAGAATGTTTTAAGAAAATTTATAGAAAGAAAGCGTAATTTATTAGTTCCTATTAATGGAGATAATGATTATAAATATAAAATTTATAATGAAATAAGTCTTCAACATGAATTGGGTAATTTTTTAGAGGATGAAGGCTATGAAGTTTTTTATGAAAAAAATATGTATAAATGCCAACAAGAAGATGCAAAAAAGAAAGATGAGGAAGATGATTGGGTAAAAAAAGAAGCAGATATCGTTGCTATAGATAGGAAGACTTCTAGAAAATATGTTATAGAGTTAAAATTTGCTCAATCAAAAAACGGACAAATCCCAGAAGAAATGTATCAATTTGTAAAAGATATTTGTTTTATGGAACAAGTATTAGAAAAGAAAAAAGAATATACTGCTACTTTTAATTTAATCATAGTAAATGACAGGAAATATTTTTCACTCGATTATCATAAAAGGGATAAATATTATGGCATTTTTAGAAATGATAAGGAAGAGGTTAAAATTCCTAAAAGTTTAGAAAATGGTGTTTATTCTAGACCGACTGGCAAAGAAAGTGGTAGAGAATTTTGTCTTAATAAATCGTATGATGAAAAGTGGGAGCGTATTTTTAATAACTGTAAGGAATATGAAAATTATAGATATTTATTAATTAGTCATTATTCGAAATCAAAAACACAAAAATAGTGTTTTTTTTAAACTCTACTTTTGAGGGGTGTCAATATGTTAATAAATAGGTTAATATATAAGAAGAGGTGTTAATATGGATCTTGAAAAAATAGGAAAATATATTGCTAAATGTCGTAAGAAAATTAATTTAACTCAAGAGCAACTTGCAGATTTAATGAATGTAAGTGTTAAATCTATAAGTAAATGGGAATGCGGAATGTGTTTGCCTGATATTAGTAAAATGCAGGATTTATGTTATTTTTTAAAAACTAATTTATTTAATCTACTAAACGGGGAAGACTCTGAATTCAAATTTTTTATAAAAAAAGTTGGGGGAATAGCTATTCAAGATAAAAATCATTATAAAAGATATCAAGTCAAATATTCTAAGTTAGATTCTCAAAAAGTAAAAAAGCTTAAAGATATTAAAGAAAATCAAAAAAAACATATTATTCAAGTTAAAATTATGGGATTCGATATTGAAGAAAAAGATGGTTTTACTCATGGCACACTATATGGGACGGATGGTTCAATGGAGGTCATATTAACTTTAAATGACAATGGAGAATATCAAAGTAGAAAGGTTATTGATAATATAAAAATTGGTGAAGAATATTTATGCAAAGGCTTTATTTTTGATATTTTTCCTAAATGTTCTATTCCAAAAAATATGATAGTGGAAGAAATAGAAAAAGTAATAGTGAAATAAACAATAAATCAAAAAACTAGGAGAAATATAATGTATGAATATTTAAATACTATAGCAAAGGAATATCTTACAAAAGAATTGCAAAGAAATTTTTTTAAAAAATTTGATTTAAAGAATCTATTTAGAAGATGTGAAAAAGAAATAGATATTCTTTATGAGAGAAATTTACTTTTTGTTGTTGAATACTTATATAAATTTAAAAAAGAAAATAAAAATGTTAAGTATCATTTTAGAGGTACTATAAATAATCTATTACTTTTATATGTATTAGATATAAGTTATGTTAATCCTTTAGAATATAACTTACCTTATGAGTTATTTAATGATAAAACTATTAATGTTGATATAATTAATGAACCTAGTATTCTTTTTGTTAATTATTTAAATCGCCAAGCAGATAATTTTAAAATAGTCTATGGTTTTTTTGAAAAAGAAGATTTAAAAGAAGTTAATGAATTGTTAGAAAACCATTATTTATTATTGCCATGTAGTTGCCTAGATAATAATATGTTGTTAAGATTTAATGATTTAGATATATTAGAAACTATCGATGATTATAGAAGCTATAAAAATAAATATATGACCATAAGAATAGATGAAAAAAATAAAATAAGATGTGATAATAGATGTCTTGATAATGTATTTACTAATGATTTTGAAAAAGACATAGCTAAAATTTTAAAACCTAAAACTATAGATGATTATATAAAAATTAAAAGTATTGCTCATAGTACGGATGTATGGAATAATAATCAAAATAAGTTAGTTAAAGAAAAAAAGATAAATTTAAATAATTTAATTGCAACACGTGAAGATATATTGGAGTACCTATTAAATCATAAAATTGAAAGAAAAATAGCCTTAGAAATCGTAGCATTTATTAGTTTAGGGAAAAAGAAAAAAGAGCCTAATAAATGGGATGAATATGTTAAGGTAATGAAAGAACATAATTGTGATGATATGTTTATAGATATATTTTCAAAAATATTATTCATTTTTGGTAGAGGTCAAGCAATAAGTGAGTGTTTATATGTTTTAGATAAAGATAATTATTGTATATAAAAATTATCATAGGAGGATAAAAAATGAAATATGAAAACTGCATATGTGATTTAAAGAATAAGGGACTAATAATTTTAGCGGGTTGTCCTAGTACGGGAAAAACAACATTATCTTTAAGTATAGCAAATTTTATATCTAAACAAACTGATGGTAAAATATTGTTTTTTTCTTTAGAGGAAAGTAAAGAAAAATTAGAAAATAGAGTAATTAATGATAACATTAAAATTTTAGATAAGCCAAATATAGATATAAACTATATAAAAAATAAGTGTAAAGAAAATGAAAGAAATTTAAAATTAGTTATAATAGATTATTTTCAATTAATTGATACATCTGTAAATAATATCAAGAGAACTATAGATGAACTTAATTTAATAAGTGAACAATATAATATTCCTATAATTATAACTTTACAATTATCTAAAACCTCATTAAATAAAAAAACTACATTAAAAGATTTTAATAATAAATATCTAATAGATAAAGCCACAAAAGTAATTGCTTTATCTAAAGATAATGAAGATATTAGACAAATAAGTATAATAAATTTAAATTTTATTAAAGGAGAAGATAATATTAATTTTATGGTTATTATGAGTAATTATCAATTATGTGAATTTAAGATAGTTGAGTTAAATTTTAAAAATGAAAAAGATAAATAATTTATTTAAAGCAACAATTACTTTTGAAAATGATAGTTATATGAGTATAGTTTTATATTTAGTTTATAATGGTAAAGAAAAGTTAAAAAACTTAGTTCCTCAAATAAAATTTGATACTTGGGAAGATAGAGATTTTTTAACTGTTGACATAAAAAATATTAAAATTTTAGAGAAATTGGAAAAATTAACTGAAATGGATAAATTATATATAAATGATGTTTTGGAATATGTAAAAACCCATCAAAAACTATTATTAGATTATTGGAATGCTGATATACCAGAATTTGAAGCAAAACAAATATTTTTTGAAGAAACAAATGATTATTTTGGTTTTACTAATTTAAGTAAAAGAAAATCTGGTTTACCTATGAATTTAGTTTTTTATTGTTCATATCTACTTGATAGAGATAATATATTATTTTTTCAAAATGATTATGGAAAACTTAATTATAATAATATGATTATGATGAGTGTTGATAAATATAATCCCCAACTATTAGTAGATAGGAAAATAAATATAAAAGAAGAAGATATGATATTATTAAAAAATTTTATCAAAAAACATTATAAAACAATAACATATTATAATAACGATAAAATATATGATGCTGAAATATTTGATTTAATTGATGAAAGTTTAAATAATTAATAAAATATTAATTGGAGTTGATACAAATGTTTTTTAGAAAAATACAACAAAAAAGATATAATAAATATTTATTAAATGAGTTGCAAAGAAAATTAGATGATTCTATGGACAACTTGATCATTCATTTACTTTTATGTTTAATACTACAAAACTCTACTAATAATTTAAGCCATTGGGAAGGCGAAGTATATTCTAGTTTATATAGGGTTCCTAAGCTTAAAGGTAAAAATAAATATCCAACTGAGAAAGTGCTTTATAGTATGACTTTAGATAGATTCGGAGATGTGTTATCTATTTGGGTTATAACCTATATAGATCAAATAAATAATAAAGAAAATGTTAATATAACTAATTATGATGGTTCTTTATTAACTAATTATATAATTGACTACTATAAATGGTTAATTTCCATTTTAGCCAAAGAATATTTTGTTACATATGATGAAGTAAGTAAGAAAATAAAAGAATTAATTGATGACTATAATAAAAATATAAAAAGTTAGGTGTTAATAATGTATAATGAATTAAATTTTGATTCTAAAAATTATTTATTAAAAGAATTAAATAAGATTTTTTATAAAAAATATAATGATAAAAATTTATTAAAAAGATGCTATTCTGAAATAAATTTATTATATGAAAATGATGTTTTATTTATTATAGAATATCTATATAAATTTAAAAAAGAAAAGAAAGATGTTTCATATTATTTTAAGGGTATGATTAACAACTTATTTGTTTTATATGTTTTAGGGTTAAATGTAGTTAATCCAATTAAATATAATTTATCTTATGAACTTTATTTTGATGAAACATTAGATGTATATTTAAATAACTTTGATACTTATGATTTTATAAATTACTTAATTAAAAATAATAATGGGTTTCATATAGTAAAAGGAAAAACTAATCCCGGAATAAACGAAGATAATAATTATTTATTAATCCCTTATGGTTGTAAAGATGATGAAATACTATTTAAATTTAACCATGAATCTATTATGGAAATTGTAGAGGATTATAATAAATATAAATTTACTTATTTAACTATTAAATTATCTAATAAATATTTTTTAAGCGGTTATGATAAGGTAGATTTAATAAATTGTATAAATACCCAAGATGAAATAAAAATATTTGATACCATTAAACCTAAATCACTAGAAGATTATATTAAAGTTAAAAATATCGCTCATAGTGTAAAATGTTGGAAAAATAATCAAGATATTTTATTTAATAGTAATAAATTAAATATTAATAATTTAATAACAAGTCGAGATGATATCTATGATTATTTAATTAAACACAATATAGATAAAGTTGTAGCAATAGATATAATCAAAATTATATGTAGGCATAATGCTAAAACATCTTATATTTGGAAAGAATACTTAAAAATAATGAAAGATAATAGTTGTGAAGAAGTATTTATTAAAGTAATCACTAACTTAATATCTATCCATGGTCGTGGTGAAGCAATAAGTGAGTGTTTATTTGTGTTAGATAAAAACAATTATTTAGGTATCAATTGAGGAAAATTAAAATGGTTTTTATAAAAGGACATCAAAAAAATTTATTAATTAATTTTAACTATGATTGGGTATTAAAGGAATTAAATAAAGATAATGATATAAATGGGATAACAAGAATTGGATTTACTGATAAAGGTTATGAAGTAGTTATAGTAACTGATGATGATTTATTAAGTGATGTGCCACACTTTCATTATCGTAAAAAAAAGAAAGGTAAGCCTAATGAATTTCATACTTGTATTAAAATAACTGATGTAGGATACTATCATCATATCGGTAATGAAGATAAGTTAAATAAAGAGCAAATAAATGATTTAATAAATTTTTTAAATTCTAAACCCCTAAAAACAAAATATTTTAAAAATAATTGGGAGTTATTATTATTTATTTGGAATAGTCAAAATAAGGATATACAAATTAATGATAACTTAAAAATGCCCGATTATCATAATTTGAAATAGAAAAAAATATTTTAAACATTAAAGTTATTAAGTTACTATATATATGGTACAATATTAAGGTAAGTAAATACTTTTTAAAAGGAGTTTTGTTATGATAAAAAAGATATTAAAATCTGTACGGGAATATAAATTAGGAAGCATTTTAACAGTTGTTTTTATTTCATTAGAAGTCATATTAGATGTTTTAATTCCCATTTTAATGACTAAAATTATTGATGAGGGAATTAATCCCAAAAATCTTAATATAGTATTTATAATTGGGGGAATTTTAGTTTTAGTGGCACTTCTATCTTTACTTTTTGGATATCTTTCAGGTACTTTTGCTGCTATTTCATCTTCGGGATTTGCTAAAAATTTAAGACATGATATGTATTATAAAATACAAGAATATTCTTTTGAAAATATTGAAAAATTTTTTTCTTCTAGTTTAGTTACGCGTCTTACGACAGATGTAAATAATGTCCAAATGACTTATCAAATGTTAATTCGAATTGCCATTCGGGCTCCAATGATGTTTTTATTTTCTTTACTTATGGTATTTACCATTCATAAAAAATTAGCTCTTGTATTTTTAATTATTGCTCCTATTTTGGGATTTTTGTTATTATATATTGCTAATAAAGCCCATCCTTTATTTGAAAGTGTTTTTCATACTTATGATGATTTAAATAACAGAGTTCAAGAAAATGTAAGAGGAATTCGCGTTGTAAAATCTTACGTGCAAGAAGATACAGAAATTTCCAAGTTTAAAGAAATTTCTAATAAAATATATCAAAATTTTATGAAAGCCGAAAAATTAGTAGCCCTTAATACGCCAATTATGCGGTTATGTATTTATTCTTCTATTATTCTTATTTCTTATTTAGGCTCTAGATTTGTTATAGAAGGATCCCTTAGCACGGGAGAACTCACTGGAGTTATTACTTATGCTGCCCAAATTTTAAATAGTTTAATGATGTTATCTATGGTTTATGTAACTTGTATTATTTCCATTCCCTCTATGGAACGTATCACGGAAGTATTAGAAGAAAAACCGACGATTCAAAATGGCAAAAAACCTATTAAAGAAGTTGAAAATGGTGAAATAGAGTTTAATCATATGAGTTTTTCTTATGTAAAAGGAAAAAAAGTATTAAAAGATATTAATTTAACGATTAAGTCTGGGGAAATGATAGGTATTATAGGGGGAATAGGGTCTAGTAAAAGTACATTAGTTAACTTAATTCCAAGACTTTATGATGTAACTTCGGGAAGTATTAAAATAGCTGGAAAAGATGTTCGAGATTATGATATCAAGGTACTTCGTGATTCTGTTGCCGTTGTTCTACAAAAAAATGTATTATTCAGTGGCACAATAAAAGAAAATTTACAATGGGGAAAAAAGGATGCAACATTGGATGAAATAAAGAAAGTGTGTGATATTTCTTGTTGTAATGAATTTATTTCAAAGTTAAAAGATGGGTACGATACTTATATTGATCAAGGGGGAACTAATGTAAGTGGAGGTCAAAAGCAAAGATTATGCATTGCAAGGGCATTATTGAAAAGTCCTAAAATTATTATTTTGGATGATTCAACAAGTGCTGTAGATACAAAAACAGATGCAATGATTCGTAAATCATTTCGGGAATATATTCCTGAGGTGACAAAAATAATTATTGCTCAAAGAATTTCTAGTATTGAGGACTGTGATCGAGTTATTGTTTTAGATAATGGAGAAATTTCTGATTTTGATACCCCCAAAAATTTATTGAAACATAATAAAATTTATCAAGAAGTTTATTATTCTCAAGTAAAAGGAAGTGATTCTAATGAGTAAAAAACATACTCTTTTACGTTTATTAAAATATATACTTTCGAAATTTAAAAAACAATTAGTCATTATTGTTTTAGCAATTATTATTAGTTCTATTTGTCATGTATACGGTCAATTATTTTTACAAACATTAATCGATGACTACATTACTCCTTTAATTGGTGAAGAAAATCCTATTTATACTTCGCTATTTCAAGCAATTGGGTTTATGGCATTTATTTATGTCATTGGTATTTTTACAACTTGGTTATATTCAAGATTAACCGTCAATGTAAGTCAAGGTGTTTTAAAACAAATTCGTGATGATATGTTTGAACATATGGAAACGTTACCCATACGTTATTTTGATGATAATAATCATGGGGATATTATGAGTTATTATATTAATGATACCGATGCATTAAGAGAAATGATTTCGCAAAGTATTCCCAATTGTATAGCTAATGGAGTATTGATTATAGCATCTTTTATTTCGATGTTAACTTTAAATAGCTATTTAACTATGATGATTATATTGGGTGTTAGTATTATGTTAGTTGTAGCAAGATATATTGGGAAAAAATCCGCCACTTATTTCATTGCCAGACAAAAGACTGTCGCCAAAGTAAATGCTTATATAGAAGAAATGATAGATGGGCAAAAAGTAATACAAGTATTTACGCATGAAGAAGAATCAAAGAAAAAATTTGATGAATTAAATGCTGAATTATATGAAAATACCAAAAATGCTAACGTATATGCTAATATCATTATGCCAATAATGGGAAATATAGGTTATTTAGTGTATGTAGCAATTGCTATTTTAGGAGGATTCCTGGCTATCAAAACAACAACATTATCGGTTGGAGCAATTGCTTCTTTCCTCCTACTTACTAGAGGATTTACCATGCATATTAATCAATTATCTCAACAATATAATTCAATTGCCTTAGCTTTAGCGGGTGCCAATAGAATTTTTGAATTAATTGATGCTAAAAGTGAAAAAAATGAAGGAAAAATTACTTTGGTAAATGCCTTACGAAAGGAAGATGGCTCTTTAAAAGAATCTAATACTTATACAGGTATTTGGGCTTGGAAAAATCCTATAAGTAAGGAATTAACCCAATTAAAAGGAGATATCCGATTTGATTTAGTTGATTTTTCTTATGTAAAGGGGAAAAAAGTATTAGACGATATTAGCTTATATGCCAAACCGGGTCAAAAAATTGCTTTTGTGGGTGCAACTGGAGCTGGAAAAACAACCATTGCTAATTTAATTAATCGTTTCTATGATATTGATGAAGGTACTATTCTTTATGATGGCATTAATATTAAAGATATCAATAAAAATGATTTAAGAAAATCACTTGGTATGGTGTTACAAGATGTTAATCTATTCACGGGAACTATTATGGAAAATTTACGATATGGAAGAGAAAATGCTAGTGATGAGGAATGTATTGAAGCTGCCAAACTGGCCAATGCCGATAAATTTATTGAAAAATTACCAAATGGTTATAATACAATTATTACGGACAATGGAAATAATTTATCTCAAGGAGAACGTCAATTACTGGCAATAGCAAGATGTGCCGTAAGTAATCCCCCTGTTATGATTCTAGATGAAGCAACTTCTAGCATTGATACCCGTACAGAAAAAGATGTTCAAGATGGAATGGATAAATTGATGGAAGGACGCACAGTATTTGTCATTGCTCATCGATTATCAACTATTCGGAATGCTAAAGCAATTATAGTATTAGAAAATGGCAAAATCATCGAACGGGGAAATCATGAAGATTTGCTAAAAGCAAAAGGAAAATATTATGAATTATATACTGGAGCTTTTGAACTTTCTTAAAACTTTTATATTCTCATAAAAGCAAACAATATCTCATTTTATTTATATTGTTTTCTTAAAAAAACTAATATATAATTTAAATAAGAATAGAAGTGAGTTAAATGAAAAAATTAAAATTATGGTTACTATTAATTTTATTTATACCAATAACCGTTTTAGCGGATAGCATTGAAAATTTTTACTATAATGTAACTATTTTAGAAAATGGGGATTTAGAGGTTGAAGAATATTTTAATTTAGAGGGATACTTTAATGGTATGGAACGCGAAATTAATTTTTTCAACTCAGCTCCAGTTTTTGATGCTAATTTAGATAGTTATGGTGGTAGTAGTATCCATAATGGTAAAGATATTATTTTAGAAGAAATTAAAGGTGTTGAAATAAATAATGAATTTGATTTTCAAAATGTCATTGGTGATGAATTTGTTTACAATTCCGATGCTGTAAGTGGTGACTATGGTTATTATACTTATTCTGCAAATTTTTTAACTGGTAAAAAATTTAAGATTTTTTTGCCAAGTCGTAAAAATAAAGCTTTTTATTTAAAATATAGATTAGTTGATATGGCTATATTGCATAATGATATTGGGGAATTAGGATGGAATATTTTTAATAATAATTTTACTGAAGATATTCGTAATTTAAAAGTTATAATTAACATTCCTAATAATAAAAATATGATTAAGATATGGGGACATGGTCCTTTAAATGGAGAAACTAAAATTTTAGATGTTGATAAAGCTGAGTTTACTATTAATAACTTAGATGCTAATACAGCAATTGATGTAAGATTAGCTTTTGATAAAGAGGTAATTTTTAATAGCTCTAAAAAAACTGGAGTAGATGCTTTAACAAAAATAATTAATTATGAAACTGATTTGGCTTTAAAAGCTAATGCGGAAAGAGAAAGAATAAAGACTCAAAAAATTGCTGAAATAGAGGAAAGTTTTCAAAAATTAGATGATTTTCCAAGTAGATATTCTTATAATAATTTGGAAGATAAAATATCCAATTTAGAATATTTGGATTTGCAACAAACATATATGAATAGACTTTTAACATATCAAGATAAGGTTGATGACTTTGAATATGATATGTTTACTTCCTATATTAAAGAAGGGACTTTTTTCTCTTATGAACAAGCTTGTGATATAGTAAACTTAGTATTTAATGAAAATTTAAAAAATGAAATGCAAAAAGAATTAGAAGTATATAAAGAAGAAGTTTATCAACACGAATATTTTAAAGAAAAAGTTCTAATTGCAATTGCAATTGCTTTTATAATTATTTCTATTATAGCTAGACAAAAAAGTAAAATTTCTGGTCGTTTTATAAAAAATATTAGTCCTAAATATAATCGAAATATACCTAATAATTTAAGCCCAGTAGAAGCAGGAATTTTAATAGATAGATGTATAGATGGTAAAGAAATTTCGGCAACATTACTGGATTTAATTAAAAGAAAAATTATTAAATTAACTAAGGATAAAAAAGGTTATTTATTATCTTTAAATGTTGAAAAAGAAACTTTAACTTTTGAAGATAAGAAAATTGTTCAAATGATTTTTAAGGGTAGAAAAAGTGTTTCTTTAAAGAAAATAAGAAGAATAGAATATAATTATTTTGAATCTTGGAAAAAACATGAAATAAATATGTTAGTTGATAAAAAGTTAATTACGAAAAAAAGTAAAAAGATAAAAAGGGATATTAGTATTTTATGGTTAATATTAGGTATATTTTTTTGCATAAGCGTTTGGGGTATACTTATAGGAATAGCTTTTTTAACTTATTATGGTTATAAACGATATCATGAAAATATATATTTATATTTTATTTTAGTTGCATCGGTTATATTAATATTTGTTTCTTTAATATTTAATCATGTACATATTTCTTTAATATTTTCTATTATTGCAGTAATAGTTATTAAAATGAATTTGAGTAGAATGCCTCAACGGTTAGAAATAGAATTAACAGATAAAGGTAAAGAAGAAGTAAATAAGTTATACGCTTTAAGAAATTTTTTGAATGATTTTTCTATATTAGATGAAAAAGAAATAAAAGAAATAGTATTATGGGAAGATTATTTAATTTATGCTACTCTTTTTGGTATTAGTAAAAAAGTAATTAAAAATATGAAATTAAAAATAGATAATCCCGAAATATTAAATGAAAATATATTATTTGATGTAGCAATGTTAAATTTTGTTAGTACGACGGCAAATAGTATTTCCAATGTAACTAATCGTTATGCTATTCCGAGTGTTCATGTTCCTTTAAGTGGTGGATCTTCATCGTCATCATCTTCCTCTTATTCCTCAGGTTCTGGTTCTGGCGGTGGTTTTTCAGGAGGTTCATCTGGTGGTGGCTCTTTTGGAGGCGGCTCTGGAGGCGGACGTTTCTAAGTTATTAACTAAGGGAAAAATAATGAAAATTAAAAATTTATGTTAAAATTCCTTGACTCTTCCCTTAAGGTAAATGTTATAGTTAATTTGGAAGGAGGAATTCGATGATAAAAATTGGTGATTTTGCAAACCTTTTTAATGTATCTATTAAAACAGTTAGATACTATGAAAGTTTGGGCCTAATAATTCCTAAATATGTCGACATATACACGGGATATAGATATTATGATGAAGATAACATCTATACTATGCAAGATATTATATCTTTAAAAAATTTGGGATTTTCTCTTGAAGAAATAAAATACTTTAATAAAAATAAAATTAAAGATAAAATTACTAATTACGAACAAGAAATCTTAAATTTAAAAAGCAAAATTAAAGTTTTAAAACAATTTTCTCTTTCTAAGGAAAGGAATGATTTAAAAATAATGTTTATTAATGATGAAGAAGCTAAAGGCAAATGGGGATTGCTTGGAGTAGCCGAATCTAAAGAAAAAGCTCAAGAAGAAAACTTTGAAGATGATGATTATAACATTAATGAATTATATTTACTTCCTAATGGTGAACCTTATTGGGTAATATCTTGGACCAAAGATACTATTTATATAGGTGGTAGACCAAATCATTATGAAATAATTAATGATAAATTATATTTAACTATAACTGATTTTTTAGATTTAAAAAATTCCAAAGTTGCAGTTTATTATAATATTGACCATAACGATTATAAATTAGAAGATATAAAACAAAAAGATAATACTAATATTGAATTTGGGAAAGATGAAAGAGTAGAGGGAACTTGGAAGACAGTTGATTTTATTAATAAACCTAAAAGTTTTAATCCTCAAAAATTCCAAAGTACTAAAGATATGTTATCTTTAGAAAAGTTAATTTTTGATGGAAATGGTAAAGTAAATGTAAGTTATACCTCTGGTAAATCTTTTAATACTAAATATACCAAGAATTATGTTATTAATTTAATTTTACCAGATACTTTATGTAAATATACTTATGAGGAAATTTTAGGTAAAAAATATATCATTATGGAATGGAAAAGCGGTGATTATGTTTTTGGCAAAGTTATTAATGGTTATTATGTATTAGAAAAACAAGAAAGAATGTGAGATTATTGAATGAATTATAGTTTAGAAGATGTTAAGAATCTTTTTGAAAAATACAATTTACAAAAAGATGATACAGGTGCTTATATTGCGGTAAAAAGGGGTTCAAATATTTTTTATGATGCTCCAGAATTTTTAGAAAAAGTTAAATTTGCTCATACTTGGTTTGCAGCTACGAGATATGCTAGATCATTGGAAAGTCCTAATGCTAATCAAATAACTCCATCAGATTATAATTATGCTTTTGGCTCTAATGCAAATGAAGTATATGATTATATAATGCTTCAGGTTTCCAATACGATGCAAGCTGCGGGTGTATTAATGCGTGAAGAAACACTTGAGAAGGAAGTAATTGATGCAATAAATTATAAATATGCTTCATCAATTGTGAAAGGATTATATTCAAAAGATCATTTTAAAAATGCTTTTCTAAATTGGGTTAGAATGGCAAACAATATGCCCATTCTAAATGAATATAACATTTATAGAAAATAAAAATACCTTTAAAATTAGGTATTTTTATTTTTAATGATTAAATCATTTTTAGGTAATAATTCTTTAACTTGAGCTTCAATTATTTGCCATTCTTTATCAGTGGTAATTTTTTCAAATTTAGAATCGTCAAAAGGATCATAAATTGCCGCATAAATATTTATAGAATTATCTTTATTTATAGAATTATCAGTATAAACTACATAATATTTATTTGTTTCTTCTAATTTGAAAGACATAATTATTTCATACTTAATTACATTATTATTTTCATCAATTAATTCTAAATATTTTGTTTCACGCATAATAACTCCTTATCTTTTGGGAACTTCATCATCTGAATAAAAAGTAAAATCGTCCATTGACTCAACTTTTATGGGTTCACTATTAAATTTTATTTTTCCAAATTTTTCTTCAAGTTCATCCAATTCTTGATTTATGGCACTTTGTATTTTTTGTTGTTTTTGTTCCCATTCTAATTTATCTATTTGTTCTTTTTTTTCTTTGATAATATCATTTAAATAGTTATCAATAATATTATCAATTTCATTTATGGAAAAAACACTTCCAATTTCAAAAGCTTTTGTGCGAGCTTCTTGTAAAAAAAACATAAGACTATTTTGATTTTCAAAAGTCATTTCTTTTATCTGAATTTTAGTCTTTTCTAAATAAGCTTTTAATAAAAATATTTCAATGCCTTTTAAACAATTATCCATTTTTTCTTTTAAACTTAGATCATCTTTATATGTTTCCCAAAGATCCATATTTTGAAGAAATTGTCTAATATTTTCCCCTGTTTGATACTTAGTTAATTCATTAATTAATCCTTTTAAATTAGCTTGTAAATATAAGCTTTGCATTAAATCTTTGCCTATAATATCTTCAAGTATTTTGGCATATTTTTTTTCATGTATATAACTTCTAGATTCATTAATATTAGAATAGCGATTTGCTAAAACCTCGGTATAACCTTCGTTTAATCCTATTCCTATATCTAAATCTTTTCCTTTTTGGCGAAAACCTATATATGAAATATCTTGATCTTTTTCATAATATGAACTAGCCATATGAAATAATTCGTGAATAATAGTATTGCTATTAAAATCTTTAATAAAAGTTATTTTATTATCTTTAGCAGTGTAATAAGCAAGTGTATTATCTTTTTTATCCTCTATTTTTTGAAAATCTAGCGATTCAATATTTCTAAAAAAGAACGTTAAATCTTTAGGTTTAAAATTTTTCTCTAAAATTTCTAAAAATTTATCAATTTCTTTTTGCATAGTTTCTTCGTATTTATTATGAATTTGTTCCGTACCTAAAAAATCTATTGATAATTCAGGAGGCATTTTTACTTTTTTAATATTTTTAGGTATAAAATCTCGTCGAAAATAAACATTATTAAAAATCATCTCAGTAACATAGGAAGGTAAAATAAAGTATATATCATATAATTTTTTGAAAAATTTAGGTAAATTTCTCTTAAGAAGAGGATTTTTCATTTCCGCATAGCTTTGAAAATCTTTTTTAAATTGATCAAAATAATCTTTATCCATTTTTATGCTTTCCATATTATTTAACTTTCCTTCTTAATAATATTATACATTAATAATTAAATATTTTAAAAAAATAATAAAGGTAAAATGTAAAATGGTGTTTTTGGGTAATTTAATAATCAAAAATAGTTTTTATATATTGACAACTGTGTATATACTGTATATAATTATATATACAAAGAGGTGAACAATGGATATAATTATCAGTAATAATAGTAATGTACCTATATATGAGCAAATAAAGGAACAATTTAAAAGTAAAATAATTGCTGGAGAATTATCCACGGGTGAATTGTTACCTTCAATTAGGGTTTTAGCTAAAGATTTAAGATGTAGTGTTATAACTACTAAAAATGCCTACGAAGAATTAGAAAAAGAAGGTTTTGTTAAAACCATACCGGCGAAAGGAGTATATGTTAGCAAAATTAATAAGGAAATTGCTAAGGAAGAACAATTAAAGAAAATTGAAAAAATGCTCGAAGATGTAGTTATTTTAGCTAAAATAAACAAAATAAATAAAAAAGAATTAAATACTATTTTAAGTATTATATATGAGGAGAGATAATGAAAAAAGCTATAGAAGTAAAAAATTTAACTAAAGAATATAAAGATTTTAAATTAGATAATATTAGTTTTACCTTACCAGTTGGAACTATAATGGGATTTATTGGAGAAAATGGTGCTGGAAAGACAACTACAATTAAGTCTATATTAGATATTATAAAATATGATGGTGAAATAAAACTAATGGATAAAGATAATAAAAATGAAGCTTTAAAAGACATTGGAGTTGTTTTAGATGATGCCTTTTTCCCTGAAATATTAAATGCTAAAGATATTAATACAATTATGAAAAGTACATATCAAAATTGGGATAGTAAATTATATTTTAAATATTTAAATGATTTTAAAATTCCTTCAAAAAAACAAATTAAACAGCTTTCTAAAGGTATGCATAAAAAATTAGAAATTGCAGTAGCTTTAGCGCATCATCCCAAATTACTTATTTTAGATGAACCAACAACGGGATTAGATCCGGTAGCTCGAAGTGAAATTTTAGAAATATTTCAAAATTTTATGGTTGATCCTGAATGTTCTATTTTTATATCTAGTCATATTACTAGTGATTTAGAACATATCGCGGATTATATTGTTTTCATTAATGAAGGAAAAATTTTATTAAATGAAAAATGTCATGTTTTATTAGAAGAATATGGCATAGTAAAATGTAAAAAAGAAGAATTAGAAAATATTGCTAAAGAAGATTATATAAGGGTTCGAAAATATCGTTATGATTATGAATTATTGATTAAAAATAAAAAAGAATTTAAGAAAAAATATAATTCCGAAGTAATTGATAAAATATCATTAGAAGAATTAATGGTATTAATGTTAAAAGGAGAATAAAATGTTAGGATTTATTAAAAAAGATTTATTAATTGTGAAAGGTAATCTTAAAACCTTTTTACTAATATTTGTTTTTTATGCTTTTTTAGCATATACAGGTGATGTAGATATAACTTTTATATTACCATTTTTAAGTGTAATGGTAATGATGTCTAGTTTTAGTTATGATGCTTATAATAAATGGGATAGTTATGCTTTAAGTATACCTAAGGGGAGAGAAAATATTGTTAAAGCAAAATATTTAGTTACCTTGATTTTAATTACTATTACTTCTCTTTTAGTATTATTTTTATTTATATTTTTATCTTATATTAAAAAAGAACCTTTAGATTTAGATATGGTTTTTAGTACTTTTATAGGAAATATAATTGGTACAGTATTAGTAGAATGCGTAATGTATCCGATTATATTTAAATGGGGAATTGAAAAAGCTCGAATTGCCATATTTGCTTTGGTTATTATATTTGTTGTTACTTTAGGATTTTTAATATCTAAAGTAGATACTATTAATTTAAATTTAGTTTTTAATTATCTTTTTAAATACTGGTATATATTTACTATTTTAATTTTATTAATGTCATTAGCTTTGTCTATTCATATTTATCGTAAAAAAGAATTTTAATGTAACTTATTTGTAACTTTAGTTATAATATAATTTAACTAGAGGTGAAAAATGGAAATATTAAGAGTAGAAAATCTAACGAAAATATATGGTAAAGATACTACTAAAGTAGTAGCTTTAGATAATGTATCTTTTACGGTAGAAAAAGGAGAATTCGTTGCTATTGTTGGTGCTAGTGGTTCGGGAAAATCAACACTATTACATTTAATCGGAGGAGTAGATAGACCAACAAGTGGTAAAGTATTTATTGATGGTAATGATATTTTTAGTTTCGATGATGATAAATTAGCTATATTTCGGCGAAGACAAGTAGGTTTAATATATCAATTTTATAATTTAATACCTATTTTAAATGTGGAAGAAAACATAACTTTACCTTTAGCCCTTGATAATAGAGTAGTAAAATCAGAAAAAATAAATGAAATGTTAAAACTCTTAGGTTTAGAAAATAGAAAAAATCATTTACCTAATGAATTATCGGGTGGACAACAACAAAAAACTAGTATTGGTCGAGCTTTAATAACGAATCCTACTTTAATTCTCGCGGATGAACCAACGGGAAACCTTGATAGTAAATCTAGTGATGAAATTGTTGCCTTACTTAAAAAATCTAATAAAGAATTAAAACAAACTATTATTATGATTACGCATAATTTAGAAATTGCTAAAGTAGCTGACCGAATTATTAAAATCGAAGATGGTAAAATCGTAGGTGAAAACTAATGAGTTTACTAAATAAATTAACAATTAAAAATTTAAAATTAAATAAAAAAAGAACAATTGTAACTATCATTGGAATTATCTTATCGGTTGCTTTAGTAACTGCTGTAGCTAGTATGTATTCTAGTTTAATTGCTTCCTTAATTAAATATGAAACACAAGAAAAAGGAAATTTTCATGTTGCATTTTATGATGTAAAGATAGCGGATTTAAATTTATTTCAAAATAATCGGGAAATTGAAAAATATTATCTTACCCAAAATATTGGTTATGCTTTAATTAATAGTAAAAATGAAAATAAGCCTTATGTTTATGTTAAGGCATTTACGGATGAAGCCATCAGTAATTTAGCGGTTAATCTTGTAGAAGGTAAACTTCCTGAAAAAGAAGATGAAATAGTTATTCCAACTCATTTAAAAACAAATGGGCGGGTAGATTTAAAAGTTGGCGATAAAATAACTTTAGAAGTTGGTACGAGGGTTGATAGTAATGGTAATGTTCTATCTCAATTAAATGGTTTTATTGGCTTTGATGAAAAATTAATTGCTACTAAAAGTATAACTTATACTATTGTTGGTATTATTAATCGCCCGGCGAATAGTGTTGAGCCTTATTCAGCACCAGGTTATACATTTATTACTAAATTAGATAGTAATAATTTAAATTCCAAAGTCGATGTATTTGTAAGATATACTAAAAAAGGTTTAAAAAATGCCAATAATCTAACGGCAGGAATTTTAGAAGTTGATCCGGACTGTTATCAAGTATCTATAACCGGAGAAAGCAATAGAAATATTCCTATGGAAAAAGTAAATGAAGAAATGGCTCATAAAAAATATGAATTTAACACCAATAAATACTTAATTGATTTAGAAATTAATCCTTTTCAAAATGAATCTTTAATTTCTCTGGGAGGCGTTATTGTTGTAGTATGTTTAATTATTGTCGTAACTTCGGTATTTTGCATAAAAAATAGTTTTGATATTTCTATAACTGAAAAAATAAAGCAATATGGAATGCTTAAAAGTATAGGCGCTACTAAAAAGCAAATCAAGAAAAATGTCTTTTTTGAAGCAACTATATTAGGATTAATCGGTATTCCTTTAGGCTTATTAAGTGGCATATTGGCATCTTTCATTTTGATAATTGTTAGTAATATTTTCTTAGGTGACGCTATGGCCGAAAATTTAGTTTTAATTTTTTCTTTAAATATTTATTGTTTAATAATCGCGGTACTGCTTGGAGTTATAACTTTATATTTCTCGGCTTTTCGTTCCGCCCATCGAGCTAGTAAGATTTCTCCTATTGAATCTATTCGCAATAGTGCTAATTTAAAAATAAATAACAAAAAGATTAAAACTAATAAATTAATTCATAAATTATTTGGCATCGGAGGAGATATTTCGTCTAAAAATTTAAAAAGGAATAAAAGAAAATATCGCACTACAGTAATTTCTATTATTGTTTCATCCTCCGTTTTTATTGCTTTATATTCTTTTATGTCTTTAGCTTTTGACTCTGTTAAATTAGAATTAGGAACTTATAATTATGATATCGTTTTACAATTAAAAGAAACAAAAGAAAATATGGAAAAAGTTAAAGAGACAACATATTTAGATAATATAACTAATTATGCTATTCAAAAAAATATTAGTTTAACAATTAATAAACCTAAGCTAAGTAAAGAATACTTAGAAATATTCCCAAATTATGAAGACGAATCTTTCTTACAAGTTTATGCAATAAGTGATAATGAATATATTAATTATTTAAAAGAATTAGGTTTAGATTATGAAAATACTAAAGATAAAGGTATTTTAATTGATAATAGTTTTATAAATCATTATAATAAAAAGAAAGATAAGGTAGAAAATATATTTATTTCTAATTATGATTATCAAGAACATGATATTATAAGTGGCGTCTTAAGTAATGATACTAATATTGATATTGAAATAGCTAAGTTAACCGAAAAAATGCCATTTCCCCATAGTATTTTATATAACCCAACTTTAATTATTAGTGATGAACTATATTATGATAAGATAAACCCTAATTTTAATAATAATAGTTATGCTACTATATTTTATAAATCCAACAATGCTATTAAATTACAAGATGATATCGAAAAAACTTTAAATGGCTTAGATTATAGCTTAAATAATATTGAGGAACAAGCTAATATGATGAATAATATATTTATTTTAATAGGTATTTTCTTATATGGTTTTATTATTGTTATTTCTTTAATTGGGGTTACTAATATCTTTAATACGATAACAACTAATATGGAATTAAGAAAACCGGAATTTGCTATGTTAAAGTCAATTGGGATGACCAATAAAGAATTTAAAAAAATGATTCGGTTAGAAAGTATTTTCATGGGAGTAAAATCTTTAATTATTGGTATTCCTATTGGTATTTTACTATCATACATAATATATTATTTATTTAATTATCCCGACAATTATAAATTACCAATTATAGCAATTATCATAACTATTGTAGCTGTTTATTTATTAATTACCTTAATTATGCATTATTCTTTAAAGAAAATTAATAAACAAAATACGATTGAAACAATTCGTAATGAAAATATATAAAAATTATGATATAATGCTTTGGGAGGTTATATGGAAAATTTATTTAGTGATATACCTAAGGCAGATTTAAGAATATATGGAGTTGATAATTTTTCTTCAGGAATATATTTTTTAAATGAAGTTGATTTATATCATGCAATAGCCAATTACGAAATTCCTTTTTGGAGTAATATCATTGTTTTAGAATATTACCAAGAATACGCCGGCAGAAAAGATGTTATCAAAAAGATCGATAAAGAAGGTAAGATGGGAATTTATGCTATAGAATCAACTAATGAATTAAGAATCTTAGATATTCCCGCGAGTTTAGAAGTAAAATCTTACGTTTGGAAAATTATTCCTGGTAATTTAAAAAAGGAATATGGTGTTTTAAGAAATCTTGGTATTACCTTTACTCATGATTTATATCAAGAGGAAGAAAAATTACAAGAACTTCAAAGAAAAAAATTATATAAAGAAACTTTTAAAAATTAAAGTTTCTTTTTTAAAGAGGCGCAAATGAAAATTTTATTAATAGAAGATAATTTAACAATAGCTAAAGGTTTACTTTATTCTTTTAAACAAAATAATTATGAACTTATTCATACATCTAATTTAAAGAAAGCTTATACTTATTTAACTAATACAATAGTTAATTTAATTATTTTAGATATAACTTTACCTGATGGAAATGGTTTTAATTTTTATAAGGATTTTATTAAAAATAAAAATATTCCAACTATCTTTTTAACCGCGAAAGATGAAGAAGATGACATTGTTAGAGGTTTAGAAATAGGTGCTGAAGATTACATAACTAAACCATTTAGTACTAAAGAACTTTTAGCTCGAGTTAATAAAATAATTCTAAGGGAAAAGAAAAATAATTTAATTACCGTTCAAGATATAACCTTTGATATGGCTAAAATGGTAGTTTTAAAAAATAAAAAAGAAATCGATTTAACTCCTTTAGAAAAGAAAATATTAATGTTATTATTTTTAAATTTAAATAAAGTAGTAACTCGAAATGCTATTTTAGATAATATTTGGGATATTACGGGTAATGATGTTGATAATCACACAGTTACTGTTTATATTAAAAGAATAAGAGAAAAATTAAAAAGTGATATTATTAAAACTATTAAAGGAATAGGCTATGAAATCAATGAAGAATAATATTAAACTAAAAAAGTGTTTAACTAAAGTATTTTTTCTATCTATTATTTTGTTAACATTATTTATTATTTTAAATATATTAGAATATAATTATTTAAAAAATAATAATAATCAAAAAATAATGGAAATATTAAGTGTAGTTAAAGAAAATTATCCTTTAATAACGGATGAGGAGTTATTAAAGATTTTAAATCGTAAAAGTAATACCCAAATTAATTTAAATAAATATGGTATCAATATTTTAAAAGATGATATTACAATTACTAATATTTATTCTTATCCTTATATTTTAATAATTAATACTTTATATTTAATTATAAGTATAAGTCTTATTTTATATTTAATATTAAAGTATATTAAATATAAAAATAAGGAATTAAGAGATATTACTGATTATCTTGAAGAAATTAATAATCAAAATTATAGTTTAAAAATGGATAGTTTAAGTGAAGATGAATTATCTATTTTAAAAAATGAATTATATAAAGTAACAATTTGTTTAAAAGAAAATGCTTTAAATAATGAAAATGATAAATTAAATTTAAAGACTTCTTTAGAGGATATTTCTCATCAATTAAAAACACCGTTAACTAGTATTTTAATTATGCTTGATAATATTTTAGAAAATGAAAATATGGCGAAAAATCAAAGAAAAGAATTTCTAAAAGATATAAAAAGAGAAGTATTAAATATAAATTTTTTAGTTCAAAATTTATTAAAATTAGCTAAATTTGATGTAAATACCATAACTTTTACTAAAGAAAATATATTTTTAAAGGATATTATTGAAAAAACAATTAAAAAGGTAGCTTTTTTAAGTGATTTAAAAAATATTAATATAGTTATAAAAAAGGATAATGAAGCTAAGATAATAGGAGATATGAATTGGGAAATTGAAGCCTTAACTAATGTTTTAAAAAATTGCTTAGAGTATTCGCCTATGAATAGTAAAATAGATATTAAATATGGGGAAAATAAAGTTTATAGTTATATTTTTATAACGGATTATGGTCAAGAAATAAAAAAAGAAGATATAAAACATATATTTGAAAGGTTTTATCAAGGAGAAAATAAAAGTAATAATAATGTAGGTATAGGTTTAGAACTTGCTAAAAAAATAATAAATAAAGATGCGGGAACAATTGATGTAATATCTAGTAAAAAAGAAACTACTTTTAGCATTAAATATTATAAATAATTTAATTTATTTGACTAATATTTAAAAATATTATAAAATAATTTTTGCTAAAAAAGGAGATAACTTATGGAAAAAGTATTTGATTTTGTCGAAGGATATTTTAATGATGAAAAAAAGGTAAAAACAATAGTATATACAGATGGATTAATATTAGATATTAAAGAATCAGAAAAAATTCCTGCCGATTCTATATATATAGATAGTGTTTTATATGAAGGCAAAATTAATAATATTAAAGTTAAACAAGTATTAATTAAAGATGCAAATTATGTTTTAACTATTACGGCCGTAGAAGAAATAATTAATAATAAACATTTTTATAAAATAAAAAAATATGAAACATATTATTATGTTACAGATTTAAGCGTTATTAGGGAAGTTAATAAAACATTAGATATGGTGGCAAGTGATTTAGATATAATTGATAAATTTTATATTCCTAATAATGTTTATTATGAAGATTCTGCAAAAGAAGTATATTCATTAAAGAGAGTAAAAGATGGAAATAGATAGTATTGTAAAAGATATTAAAGATGGTTTAATTATAATAATGCCAACTGATACTACTTATGGTATTGTTTGTGATGCTACTAATTTAGAAGCTGTAAAAAGAGTTTATGAAATAAAAAAAAGAGATTTTAGTAAACCTCTAATAATATTAGTAAGTGATTATAATATGTTAAATGATTATGCTTTTATCAATACGGATTTAGAAAAAGAAATTATTCATAAATATTGGCCGGGACCATTAAGTATTTTATTTAAGAAAAAAGATAGTATTAGTGATTTAGTAACTGCGAATAGTCCTATGGTTGCTGTAAGAATTCCTCTTGATAATGGATTAAGAGATATTATTAAAAAAGTTAATAAACCAATTATTGCTAGTAGTGCTAATATATCTGGTAGTGATGTAATAACAAATATAAAAGAAATAGAAAAAGATTTATTAGCTAGTATTGATAAAGTTTATGATGGAGGTAAAATTAATTGTTTACCTTCAACTTTAATTAAAATTACTAACAATAATATTGTAATTTTAAGAGATGGTTTATTAAGTGAAAAAATTAAAAAAGATTATAAGTTAAATTAGTTTTCTTGATATTTTAAAATTTCTTCCTTATCACTTAAATGATATTTAGTATGTCCAATTATTTGATAATCTTCATGGCCTTTTCCGAGTACTAATAAAATATCATTTTTATCTAGCATATTTAAGGCTTCTCTAATAGCTTCTTTACGATCAAAAATAACTTTATAGTTATTTTTTTTAACGCCTTTTAGAATGTCTTGCATAATTTTTTCTGGATCTTCAGTTCGCGGATTATCATTAGTAAAAATGACAAAATCACTTAAACGGGTGGCTATTTCACCCATTATAGGTCTTTTAAGAGGATCGCGGTCGCCACCACAGCCAATTAAAGTATAAATTTTCTTTTCTTTTATTACTCTATAGGCTTCGATAATTTTTTCAACAGCATCAGGAGTATGCGCATAGTCAATAACTACATATTTGTTATTAATATTATAAGTTTCGCATCGTCCTTTAGGGGCTTTTATATTAGGTACTATTTGGAATAATTCTTCTAATGAATAGCCTAAACTATTTACAATAAATAAAGATGTTAAAAAATTATAAACATTAAATTTACTAGTTAAATTATAACTTATTTGATAATCTTTATTTTGATAATTAAATTTTAAAGTTGTTGTGCTCGGATTAAATTGATAATCTAATATTTTAATATCCCCATTATAGCCTAAAGATAAAGAATTTGGCCAAATATCTGTAAATTTTTTAGAAGCTTCATCATCGGCATTAACAATAAATAAAGCATCTTTAGTTAAGTAATTTAATATTTTTAATTTTTCATGTAAATAATTTTCCATTGTTTTATGAAAATCTAAATGATCTATTGTTAAATTAGTAAATGCTCCTACTTTAAACTTTAAACCTAAAATTCTTTCATAATAAAGAGAATGACTACTAACTTCCATTACTAAATGGGTACAACCTTTATCAAGGGCATCAAGTAATAAATTATAAATAGTTAGAATATCGGGAGTAGTATTTTCTAGATTTTTTTCTTCATCGAGAAAATAAAAACCAATAGTTCCTAAATAAGCTACCTTAACACCTAATAGTTTTAAAAATTGATAAGTTAAATAGCAAGTGGTGGTTTTACCATTAGTTCCAGTTACTCCCACCATAGTTATAGCCTCCAACTTTTGACTATATTCTTTTACTAAATGTTCTTTTAAATATAAATTTGTATCTTTAACAACTTTAACGGGAACATCCGCTTTAATTTCTTTTTCCGATATAATTTCTTTGGCACCATTTTTAATGGCATCAAAAATATAATCATGACCATCCACAGTGTGTCCTTTGATAGCGATGAAAGTTTGACCTTCTTTTACTTTCCGGGAATCAGTTTCATATTTCATAAAAAACCTCCATAAATTTTTCTAATATATTTTATTATAACATTTGTTTTAACTTTCCAAAAGTGATATAATTATAGTACTTAACAAAAAATAATAAAAATTGGGGTGATGATGTGAATAATGAGGTTAGTTCCAAAAATACTATTATTCAAGGCAAAAATTATCGATTTACGGTTTTAAGTGAGAGATTAGTTCGTTTAGAATTTAGTATTGATGGTAAATTTAATAACAATAAAACTTTGTTAGTTAAAAATCGTAATTTTCCTAAATGTGATTTTCAAGTACAACAAGATGATAAATTTTTAGTTATAAATACCAAGTATTTTTCTTTGCAATATATTAAAGAAAAACCTTTTAAAGGACCAAGTTATGCTCCAGATATTAATTTAAAAATAGCTCTTTTAAATACGGATAAAACTTGGTATTATGATCACCCTGAAGCTCGTAATTTTAAAAGTGATGCTTTTAGTTTAGATGATTATAAGGGACTTATAAAATTAAATAATGGCTTATATTCTACGGATGGTTTCGCTGTATTAAATGATTCTAAAACCTTAGAAATAAATGAAAATGGTTTTTTAAAAAAACCGGATTCTAATCGTGTAGACTTATATGTTTTTATGTATAAAAGAGACTTTGGTTTATGCTTAAAGGATTATTATACTTTAACGGGTTATCCCCCTTTAATACCAAGATATGCCTTAGGTATTTGGTGGAATAGAGAAAGAATATTTAGTGCGGAAGAATTGTTAGATATGGTAGTTTTGTTTAGAAGATATCAAATACCAGTTTCCGTTATTTTATTAAGCGAATTTTGGCATATAAAAGATGAAAGTAATTATAATTTATATAAATCGGGATATACTTTTAATCCTAAATTATTTCCTAATCCCCAAGAATTTATTAAAAAATTAAATGCCGAACATATAAGAATTGGTTTAAATATTGACCCTGTTGAAGGAATTAGAAAAGAAGAACCTAGTTATCGTTTATTCGCAGAAAATTTTAATATAACAAATGGTGATAATATTCCTTTTAATATGTTTGATCCTAATTTTATTAAATTATATTTACAAAGTATTATTAATCCTTTAATAAGTATTGGTACAGATGTTTTTTGGCTTGATTATCGGAAAGATATGGAAACTTTACAAGCTTTAAATTATTATCAAAATGAAAATATTAAGGCTTTTAATAAACGAAATTTAGTTTTAACGCGTAATCCTTTAGTTGCTCCTCATAATTATCAAGTTTTATATTCTGGAGAAACAATTGTTAGTTGGAATACTTTAAAATATTTACCTTTTTATAATGCTTTAGGTTCTAATAAAGGTATTAGTTGGTGGAGCCACGATGTTGGAGGCTATAAAGATGGAATCGAAGATGGCGAACTATACATAAGATATGTTGAGTTTGCTTGCTTTAGTCCAATATTTCGTTTTAGTGCTAAAAGAGGCCCATACTATAAAAGAGAACCTTGGTTATGGGATATTAAAACTTATACTGTAGCTCGAGAATATTGTTGGCTAAGACAGCGACTTATTCCTTATATTTATACGGAAAGTTATAATTATTATAAAAATGGTATTCCGTTGGTTCAACCATTATATTACATTTATCCGGAAATATATGATGAACCTTTATATAATAACGAATATTATTTTGGCCGAGAATTAATTGTTGCTCCGATTACTCGACCAATGAATACCTTAATTAGTCGTTCAATCCATCGAATATTTTTACCTGAAGGGGTATGGTATGAATTTAAAACAGGGAAGAAGTTTATTGGTAACAAACGTTATGTAGTTTTCTATAATGAAGAAAATTATCCTGTTTTTGCTAAAAGTGGAACAATTATTCCATTAGCTAACTTAATGGAAAATAAAAATGATACTTCTAATCCTCACGATTTAGAAATAAATGTTTTCCCAGGCAGTAATAATATTTATAAATTATATGAAGATGATGGCATAAGTAATGATTATCTTAATGGTAAATATATTATTACGGCAATAGATTACAATTATTTAAAAAATAATTATACGTTAATAATTCACCCTGTAGAAGGAGATATAAGTCTTTTACCTCCTGAAAGAAGTTATAAAATAAGATTTCGTAATACTAGACAAGCAGATAATGTAAGTGTTTATTTAAATCAAGATATATTAAATAATATTGTTTCTTATGAAGATGCTAATGATTTTGTAGTTGAAATAAAAAATGTTGATCCTAAAAAACAATTAACAATTAATTGTAAGGGTAGAGATATTGAAATTGATGCTACTCGGATTATTAATGAAGATATTAATGCTATTATCAATGATATGAATATAAGTACTAAATTAAAAGAAGAAATTGCGCAAATTGTTTTCAGTGATTTAGAAATTCATCGTAAAAGAATTGAATTAAGAAAAATTAGAAATTTAAATAGTAAAGTTAAAAAAATGTTCTTGAAATTGCTTGAATATATTGCGGAAATTTAATATAATGAATATTAACAAAGGAAAAATTATAAAAATGGTATCAATCGGAAAAATATCCCTTTGGATACCATTTTTTATTGGAGGAAAGATGGAATTTAAAATAAGTATTATCACGGGAATAATAACTTTTATCTTAATTTTTTTAATTGATTATTGTTTTATTTTATTACCTAAATATAATATTATGTCGGGTAAAAAAAAGGCTAAAAAAAATAAAAAAGAAGTTAGTATGATGGAGTTACTTTATTTACAAAAGAAATTTAAATTGGATTTATTTAAGGTAGATTTAGATTATTTAATTAAATGGTTTGCTTTTTTAAATGCTTTTATTATTTCTTTAACTTCAACGATAATTATGTTAATACCTTTAAATATGATTTTTCAATTATTGATAGGTTTTGTTTTATTAATTGGTTTAATATATGCCTTATATGAATTATTAGGGCGCCATCTAGTTAAAAAAGGATGGGGAAGATAACACTTTACATAATTTGACAAAAATTAATTAATAGTGTATAATATAGACATATATAACGGGGGTTGATGGTAATGAAAGTATATCGGTTTATGGCCTTAAAAGAAGATGCCAGTTATAGTGAAAAAGAATTAGAACATTTAAAAAAGGGAATTGTATGCCCTTCAAGTGAATATTTTAAATATACGAAAAATCCGCGAGCAGGTTTAAATTCATTTAATAATGCTTCAGCTTTAAATAAATATTTTTTTGCTAGTCTTTTAGATGCTCTTCGTTATCAAAATAACTTTTATAATCGGATGCATTTGCAAGGAAAAAATGTAGAGTGTTTAATTTGGGAAGTAGATATTCCTAATAATTTATTAAAAAAATATTTAGGATTAGGTTATTATAGTCCTAGTGATTCGCGAATTGAATATAAAATTCCTTATCATTCATTAGCTTCCTTATTAGGTACTTTATCAGAAGAATATATAAATATTATAAGTATTTTAGAACAAGCTTATGGCTATCAAGATTTAAGTGAAGAAAGTAAAAAAACTTTATTAAGTTTAGGTTTTAATATTGAAAATTATTCTAAAGAAGAATTATATGCTTTTTTAAGTTTTAAATTATGGCAAAGAGCTAAAATATTAGAAAATAAAGATTATTTAAATAAAGAATTTGTTGATGAATGTTTACAAATTGCTTTTAAAAATCGTCTTACTAAGCATAACCATTATAAAGAAAAAGATATACCTTATTTAGATCAAGAAACAGAATATATAGATAGAGAAAATGAAGAAATAAAAAGAGCTTTAAAAAAGGAAAATATTGCTTTTCATCTTTAATTCGACATATTTTTATTAATCTTTAATATATAATAAAAATGGTGATAAATTTGAAAGTTAAAGTTATAGATGAAGCTCATGAAAAAGATTTAGAAAATAGTGTTAATGCCTTTCTTTCTTCAGGTGATTTTGATATAATAGATATTAAATATCAAGTAGCAATTGGTGTTTGTGGAGAAGAACAATTATATTGTTTTAGTGCGATGATTATTTATAATTAAAAAAACTTACAAAAAGTAAGTTTAAAGCATATACATATTAGTTGTGTTAGTGTCGTAATCGTCAATTATGGTATTACTCGTAGTTTCTAGCTTGCTAATTCGATGATCTAAGCGATTTATTTGCCTTTCTATTTTGGCTAAACGGCTTTCTAAATCATTATTGGCTAAACCCATATTAGGGTTAGGTCCTGTATAAAAAGAATTATAAGATTGACTAGCTTGATAGGGATTAGGCCCCATATTAAAATTGGGATTGTATCCTTGGTAAGCCATATTTCCTTCACTAAAAAATGAATTTCTTGTTTTTTTCATTTTCCCTCCTATAACATTATATGCTTGGTTAAAGGAAGTGTTATAAATGCGGATAAGAAATCCTAAAGATAAAGATGAAGTAATTAATAATTGTAATTTTTTTTACCATGATGATTTTATAAATAATAATCCTATTCATTTAGAAATTGGGATGGGTAAGGGAAAATTTATTTTAGAAATGGCTTTAAAATATCCTAATATTAATTTTATTGGCGTAGAAAAATTTAGCTCTGTGGCATCATTTGCAATTAAAAAAATTGCTCCTTATAACTTACCAAATTTAAGAATAATTATTGGCGATGCTATTGACTTAGGAGAAATTCTTAAAAATAAAATATCTTGTATTTATTTAAACTTTTCGGATCCTTGGCCTAAAAAAAGGCATGCGAAAAGGAGATTAACTTCCCGGGAATATTTAAAAAGCTATGATGAATTATTTAAAGATAATAAGGTAATTATTCAAAAAACAGATAATGATGAATTATTTCTTTTTAGTGTGACTTCTTTAAAAGAATATGGATATAATATTGAAGAAATAAACTATGATTTAAATTCGGAAGATCCTAACAATGTTATGACAGAATATGAAGAAAAATTTCGTAATAAAGGCATAAAAATTAAATATTTAAAAGCAGTGAAATTGATAGATACTGGTAAGGAAAAAGAAAATTTGCTATAATTATAATTGGTGAAGTTTATGAAAAAGATAATAATCTTAAGTTTTATAATTTTTATCTTGAGTGGCTGTAGTAATGTAGAAAATTTAAATTATGAACAAATATTAAAATCTTTTAATGATTATGGACATAAAGCTAATGTTTATCGATCTGGATATAAATATTATTTGCCAAGATCTTTACAGGTTGATGATAGCACTTTATTTAATGAAATAATTTCTAGTGAATATGCTAATTATTATTTATATGTGGATGCTTTAAGTTATAAAGAAAAAGTTGAAAAAAAATACCAAGAAAATAGTACTAGTTTTTATTCTGTGGCTTTAAATTATAATAATAAATATGGTTATATTGAAATAAATAAACAAGAAAACGATAAATATTTGATTGAAATTATGTATAATTATGCTAAAATAGAAGTAATAGTAAATAAAGATAAGATAAATGAAGCTTTACTTACTAGTATAAGTATTTTAAAAAGCGTTACTTATAATGATGAAATTGTAGACAATTTATTTTTGAATAATGTTTTAGATTTTACAGAAGAAGAATTTAACATTTTTAATACGACAAGTAATGATAGTACATATCTGCAAATGGGTGAAGATATTGATGAGACTGATGAGATTTTGCCAGATACAGATTTATTAAACTAGGAAGGTGAAAACATGGGATTGTTTGGAAAATTAAAAGATATTTTATTTGAAGAAGAAGAGGAAATTGAGGAAACTATACCTCCTGAAATAAAAAGAGAAACTATAAAAGTAGACGAAGAAAAAGTTGAAAAAGAAAAAAAGGAAGAAATAAGAGAACCAAAAGAAAATAAAATGGGAGAAGTGAAAAAAACTGTTCCCGAAGAAAAAGAAGAATTCCTTGGTGAAAGAGATTTTTATCGTCAAGAAAAAAGTTCGCCATTTTTAGACTTTGATGAAAAAGAGTTTTCAAATTATATGGTTAAATCACAACCAAAAACACCAAATGTTATTGAATATGAACGTAAGAAAAAAGTGGAAAAAAGAACTGATTATGGAAGATATGAAAAATCCGAAATTAGAGAAACAATTGAAAAGAAAAAATTTAAACCATCACCTATTATCTCACCTGTTTATGGAATTTTGAATGAAGATTATCGGATAGAAGATATTAAGAGTAAAGATAGTGATAATTTGGATATTGATAAGGTTCGAAAAAAAGCTTTTGAAAAAAAAGAAGTAAAAAATGATCCAAAAGTAGATTATTATGAAGAAGAAACTGTAACTGTAAAATACAAAGAAGAAGAAGATGAAAAAGAAAAGAAAGATAAGACTATTGAGGATTTATTAGAAGATACATCTGATGAAATAATTAAAGTTGAT
This sequence comes from uncultured Bacilli bacterium, assembly GCA_947628585.1. GTDB lineage: Bacteria > Bacillota_I > Bacilli_A > RF39 > UBA660 > Onthocola_B. The sequence goes on from CANRAL010000001.1 coordinate 55,950, forward strand.
TTAGACACAAATGAAGATGAACTGGAAGATAAATCTCGCATAAAATATGAAGAGATAGAAGAAGAATTAGATTTAGATAATGAAGAAAGTAGTAAACAAGAAGATAAAATAATCGAAAATACTGAAGAAACACCTGATAAAGAAGAAGATGATTCTACAATTGAAAGTGATTTATTTGATTTAATTGATTCAATGTATGAAGAAAGAGAGGATGGTGAATAATGGATTTTTGGTTAAAATTTTTACCACTTATAATATACATTTTATTAATAATTCTCCTAGTTGTTGGCATAATTTTAGGAATTAAGACTATAATAACAATGAGTAAGGTAGAAACGGTAGTAGATAATGTTAACAAAAAAGTCGAATCACTAAATTCTATATTTAATATAATTGATTTCACAACTGATAGGATTACGAATATGGCTGATAAGGTTGTTGATTTTCTAGCTAATTTGTTTATGAAAATATGGCCTAAAAAAAGAATAAAAGAGGAGGATGAAAATGGAAAAGAAGAGTAATTTTGGAAAATTTTTAACAGGTGCTGTAATTGGCGCGGGATTAGGTATTTTATTTGCTCCTAAAACTGGAGAAGAAACAAGAAAAGAATTAAAGAAAAAAATCGATGAATTAATTCAAAAAACTAAAGAAATAGATGTTGATGAAGTAAAAGAAAATATTTTAAATAAAATTAATGAAATCGAAGTAGCAGTAAAAGACTTAGATAAAGAAAAAGCCTTAAATATTGCTAAAGAAAAAGCTAAACAAATTGAAGAAAAAACAACAGAATTAGTAAATATGGCAATAGATAGTGCCAAACCTAAATTGGAACAAATGGCTGAAGATGTAAAAAAAAGTACAATTAAAAATTTAAAAGTTATAATAAAAAAATTAGAAACTAAAGATACTCAACCTAAAAAAACAGTTAAAAAAGCTACTAAATAAAAATATGAAAACTACATTTTAGTAGTTTTTTATTTTGTCAAACTTTTGTAAAGTTTTATTTTTTGCAAAGCAAACCATTGATATATATATATATAGTAAAATGGGCTTTAGATAGAGTATTTGCGAAAGGATATGATATATATGAAAGGTAATAAAAAGTCTTTAATTTTATTAATTGTTGGCATATTTGTAATATTAATAGTTGTAATAGGAGCAACCTATGCATATTTTCAAAGTGTAAATGGTAATACAACAATTTCTAATATAAATACGACAACTGGAACAGTAGATAGTTTATCTTTTATTGGTGGAGATAATATAACTCTTGAAGTAAAACCAGATGAATTTAAATTAGGTGATAGTAATCAAGAAGGAACAACAAATGTAAGTGCTACCTTAATAGCTAATAATACAACAAATGAAACAGAAGATTATAAATATAGTATATATTTAGAGATAATAGAAAATAATTTGGAATATTCTTCATATAAAGATGAAGGAAAAGAAGACCCAATAGTATTTTTAAAAGAATATGATAAAACATTAGGAAATAATGTCGATTATAATGGGTTAACTTTAGGGTATGAGGCGATACCTGAGTTATTTTTAACAGTAAAAGGACCAGATGGTTATGATGGAAATATAGAAGGATTAAATAAAGCAACATTAAAAGAAATAGATGATAGTTATGATATAACGGAGTTAAGAGAAGGAATATATCCTATAGTAGAAGATTATGTAATAAAAGTAAATAAAGATAATCATGATATTGAAAAAGAAAATACAAAAACGGATAAATGGGAAATAACAATAACATTTAAGAACTTAGAAACAAATCAAGAATTAAATACAGGAAAAAGTTTTAAAGGAAGAATAAGAATTCAAGAAAAGAAAATAGCCAATGATTTAATGGATGTATGTAATGAAGGGGAAGAACTAGCTGAATGTATAAAAAAGTTACATGATGAAAGTGAATATGGAGCAAGTAATCTAATCTATCATGATGGAAAAGCAGATTATGAAGGAGAAACAAATGCAAATTTAGAAGCCAATGATAAAAGTTATAGATATACAGGTTCATTCGAAAAAGTAAATAATTATATATGCTTAGGAACTGACTGTAATAATAAAGATAACTTATTTAGAATAATCGGAACATTTGGAAGTGATGGGATAAAAGTAGTAAAAGCGGATTATGCAAATAAAGAATTATTAGGAGCTGGAACAACAAGTACCTTAGATTTTGAAGCGACTGATCCTGAAACTTATGGTTCATATTCTACAGTAAATGCTTATCAAAAATCTCAAGGTAGTAATGAAGAACAAGATGCATTTACTCATAGATATAAAGGCTTATTAGACCATGTAGATAGATATAGATGGCAAGAAAACGGAACAGAAGCAACAGTAGCAAATTGGGAAACATCATTACTTAATAAAATTCATTTAAATAAAAAATACATAAGTACAATAGAAGAAAAATATCGAGAATTAATACTGGAACATGAATGGATATATGGAAATAAGAATGCAACATGGGATAATATAGCAATAGCTAATAATGTCAAAACAGTATATAATAATGAATTAGGAACAGATGCTCAAGATGATAAAAAAACCGATCCAGAATATATAGGCTTATTATATGTAAGTGATTATTTATATGGCGCAGCACCAAAAAATTGGAATAAACAACCATTCACCGGAATATTGAATTATAATAAGGATACAGGAAAAACTGATAAAGATAAAAACCCAGCAGGAAGCTTCGCAGAAAAGACAATAGATAATGATTATCGTTCGGCAACAGATAGTAACTGGTTGTATATGGGTCTATGGGAATGGTTAATAATTCAAAGATCCGATTCTCCTGTCTTTGCGTTCTATGTGGCTGCTACCGGTCTTGTCTACAACGACTTCTTTGTCGGCGCGTTCACGCTTGTGGTCCGCCCAACATTCTATATTAACAATGATGTTCAATTAGGTGGTGGAACAGGTACAATTAATGATCCATATACTTTAGTTGTTAATTAAAAAAATAATTTGAATAAATTAAATAAATAAGATATACATATAGATATGTTACCGGTTAGGTAACACCTATTGTGATTAGATGCTACACCAATTGACTAGCATCTTTTTTCCATATTAAATGTAAAATAATAACAATTAATTAGATTATAATTACTAAGATGAGTATAAAACCCCCTCGTAAAAATTACTCATAAATATGGTAAGGTGCTACTAACAAGTAACAAAGACATTATTATAAGTGAAAAATAAGCAAAATCAAGGCTTTCGACAAAACTAGAAATTATTTTTGAAATAAAAAAATGGAGCCGCTTGTTGCGACTCCTAAAGAATAAAAAGGGGTTGACTAGTGTGATACTAGCACCAATTCGCCTTCTTTAAGTGAATTGGTGCTTATTATCCTAACCGATTTGTTCTACTTTGTCAACATTTTTTTGCAACTTTTTTAAAATTTTGTTATAATTTTTTAGGAGATACTATGAATATAGAACAACTAAAGGGAATTGGACCTAAAAATCAACTTATTTTTAATAAAATGGATATTTATACGGTTGAAGATTTAATAAATTATTTCCCTTATAAATATTTATTTATATGCTTTAAAGAATTAAAGAATTTAGAAGATAATGAAAGCGCTTTTGTTAAAGCTCTTATTTTAACACCTCCAAAAGTTTATTACATAAGAAGAAATTTTAACTATTTAAGTTTTATGGTAAAGATTTCTGAATTTGAAGTAAATGTTAAAATTTTTAATCGAGCTTTTATGCAAAATAATTTAAAAGTAGGACGAGAAATAGTATTAGTTGGTAAATACGATAAAATTAAAAATTCATTCTTAGCAAGCGATATAAGATTTAATTTAGAAAATAATAAAATAGAACCTAAATATCATTTAGTAAGTGGTTTAAAAGAAAATTTTTTAGTAAAAGCAATTGATACTATTTTAACAAGTAAAATAAATTTTAATGATTATGTTCCAAATGAATATAATGAAAAATATAATTTAATATCTAAAAAAGAGGCATTAAATTATATTCATAAACCCAACAATACTGAAGAAATCAAAAAAGCTAAGTTAAAATTAATATATGAAGAATTTTTTAATTATACTTTTAAAATAAATGCTTTAAAGTTAAAAAATAAAAAGGTTTTAGGAATTAAAAGAAATATAGATCAAGATAAAGTAGATTCTTTTTTAAGTGAATTGCCTTTTAAATTAACTACCGATCAATTACAAACTATTACGGAAATAATAAAAGATTTAAATGGGGAAGAGAGAATGAATCGTCTTGTTCTAGGGGATGTAGGTAGTGGTAAAACAATTGTCGCTATAGTTAGTATTTTAGCTAATTATTTAAGTGGTTATGAAGCGGCTTTTATGGCTCCAACTGAAATATTAGCTAAGCAACACTATGAAACAATTAAAGGATATTTAAATAATTTAAATATTGTTTTATTAACTGGCCATTTAAAGAAAAAAGAAAAACTTCAAATTTATGACCAAATAAAAGAAGGAAAAATTGATTTAGTAATTGGAACACATGCTTTAATAAATGATAATGTTATATTTAAAAAATTAGGTTTAGTTATAATTGATGAACAACATTTATTTGGGGTTAAGCAACGGAATGCTTTGCAAGAAAAGGGAGAAATAAAGCCCGATGTTTTATATCTATCGGCAACACCTATTCCTCGAAGTTATGCCTTGTGTCTTTATGGAGACTTGGATTTATCAATGATTAAAACTAAACCAAATAAAAGAAAAGAAGTAAAAACAATTATTAAAACGGAAAAAGAAATAAAAGACTGTCTTTATAAAATGCTTGAAGAAATTAAGTTGGGACATCAAGTTTTTGTAGTTTCACCTTTAATTAATGATGAAGAAGAAAAAAATGAAATAAATAGTGTAGTTAAATTAAAAGAAAAGTTAGAACTTGCTTTTCAAAATAAAATTGAAATAGCTATTATTCATGGTAAAATGAAACAAAATGAAAAAGATCAAATTATGGAAGATTTTTTAAATAAAAAAATAAAAATTCTTATTTCTACAACCGTAATTGAAGTAGGAATAGATATTCCTAATGCTACGATGATGGTTATTTTTAATGCGGAAAGATTTGGCTTAGCCGCTCTTCATCAATTAAGAGGAAGAGTAGGAAGAAATGACTTACAAAGTTATTGTTATTTAATAAGTAATCAAGATAATAAAAGATTAAAGGTTATGGAAGAAAGCAATGATGGTTTTTATATTAGCGAAAAAGATTTTGAACAAAGAGGCCAAGGCGATTTATTTGGTGTTCGGCAAAGTGGAGATATTATATTTAAAATAGCTAGTATTCAAAATGATAGTAAAATATTATTACAAGCCAGTAAAGATTCTATGGATTATTTAGTAAATCATAAATATAAGAATAATAGTTATTATGAAAAAATCTTAGAAGAAATAAATTTTTTAGATTAAAAAAATGGACCCATAGGGTCCAAAGGGGGTTTTGGTTGATCTACAACTCACATTTATTAAATTATCGTAAGGTTGTAGATCGATTTGTTTTTTGCATAGCCATGGGCTATGCTATTTTAAATATAACGTGTTTTATTTTTTTTGTCAATTACTTTTTCAAAACTTTACATAATAAATATTTCTTAAAATCTTTACAATAAAATAATAATTTTGATATAATTATTTTAATAGTAGGAGGATAAATTATGAATGATGAAAAAAATAATCGGAAAGTAATTGTTGGTGTATTAATAATAATAGTGGCAATTGTATTTTTAGGTATCTCTTTTGCGTATTATATTATGGAGTTAAGTGGAACGGCTAATGTTGGTGTAGCTAAATGGAATGTTTTAGTAAATGGTTCAGCTTCTAAGACTTTTACTCCTAAGTTTACTTTAGATTCTAATGCAAATGTTGTTGATAATAAATTGGCTCCAGCATCTTCAATGACGGGCAATATTGAAATAAATTTAGAAGGTACAGAAGTAGCAGTAGAAGTTTTAGCAAGTGTAGATACTAGCAAAATAAAAAATATAATTGGTGAATCTAAAATTTCGGTAGATGTTCAAATTGATGGAGTTGAAGATAACATTATTCGGTTACCTGAAGATGGTGCTTTTAATAATTCAAATGGTAAGAAAAATGTTGAAATAAAAATTACTTGGGATGATGATAATGGAAGTCATAATGAACAAGATACTATAATTGGTCAAACTATTGAAAATTTAGAAATACCTGTTACTTTAACAATTAAACAATATATTGAAAAGCAATAGAGGTTTTTGAATGAAATTAAAAAACAATACTTTAATTTTGTTTGTTTTATCTTTAATTCTATTAACTTTTATTATGCAAAGTTTTGCTATTTATGCTAGTAACTATGATAATTTAAACTTAGTATCAGTTGCAAAATGGCAATTTAATGAAGATAACCCTTATGAAAAAATAACAATTAATTTAGATAATTCAGCCGATTTAACTAATTTAAGTGGCGGAAAAATAGCTCCTGGGAGTAAGGGAAATTTTACAATTAAAGTATCTAATAAAACTAGTGATGTTGCTATTAATTATAAAATAGATATATTAGAATCTAATGTTCCTATGAATTTTCATATTACTAATTATGAAGAATTAAAAGAAGGATTATTAAATTATCATGAAGAAAAAGATCTTACTTTTTATTGGGAATGGGATTATTCTTCTTCTTTAGAAATGGATGAAGATGATTCTTTATACATGGGAAAAGATTTAATATTGAATTTAGCCATAACTGGTAGTCAAAAAATAAATTAAAAGAAGGAGGTTTAGATTAATGTCAAAATTTTTAAATATTTTAAAAAAGTATCGATATACGTTTTTAATTTTAATTATTTTGTTTATTTTTCTATCCTCTTTATTGGCAACTTATGCTCATTATGAAAGTAAAGTATCTAAAGATGTTACGGCGAGTGTAGCATCTTTAATCTGTGAAATTGATAGTAAAGAACTTAATACTAATTTAGCTCGTGGAACCAAATTAGTTCATTATTTTAATGTTAATAATTATAATGATTTAAAAACTACGGAAGTAGCATACGATTATTATATTTATATTTTAGATGAATATGAGGAAGTTATTTCGGATGCTAAATTATATAAATATGAACAAGTAGAATCGGATAATTTAATAACTAAGGAAAATCCTAATACATATAAAAAGTTATCTATGGAAGAAGTAGGGTATTTAAATAGTTTTTATGGTGGTGAATTTTTTTTGGACAAAGGAACTCAAAAATTTAAATTGGAAATAGATAAAGTTAATACTAATAATATAAAAATTAAAGTAATAGGAGTTCAAAAAAATTTAAGTTAGGAGATTATCATGTTTAAAAATATAAAAACTAAAAAATATTTAATATATATTATATTAATAATAGTTGCTATTTTAGTAATTAATATTCATATTAGTTTTGCTAAGTTTGTCTATAATAATACTTTTTCTTTAAATTATAATTTAGTTGGAGAAGAATTTGAAGAAAGTGGTTTAATAAATTCAGATTTATCATTAAAGGCTACAAGAGAAAATTTACTTAATCCTTATCGAGGATACTATGAGTTAGATAGTCCTAAGGTTTTTAGTTATGATGCTACTAATATGGAAGCTAATGAGGCAAATAAAGAAGAATTTATTAAGCATGCTAAAACAGCGGTAGAAGAAATATTAGAAGAAAATGAAACATTAGGTTTAATTGTATTTTATTTAAATAATTATAAAGAAATAAAGGAAATACCCGAATATGTTTTAAATTCTTTGAATGAATATATGGACGTATATCGGCAAAAGGGACTAAAAGCAATTGTAAGATTTGCTTATGGAGATACTCATATTGAAGGCCAAGAAGAAATAAATGATCCATCAGATTTTAGTATAATTTTAAATCATGTAGGACAATTAAAAAATTTTTTTGAAGTAAATATGGATGTTATTCACATAGTTCAGTTAGGTTTTATTGGACCTTGGGGGGAAATGCATTCTAGTAAATATATTGGTGATGAAGTAGGTTCCATTTATTTAAAGCAATTGGTTAAAAAGGCTTTAGAAGTTGTTCCTTATCCGATGCAAATATCTTTACGGAGACCAAAATATTATCGGGATTATTTTGATGAATCTTCCTTTTTTGATGAATCTTTAGGTTTAAGTTTAGATGAACACGCAAGGATTGGCTTATTTAATGATGCTTTTGTTTCTTCTAAAAGCGATATGGGCACTTACAAATCTGAAGAAAGGGAAAGTGAGTTGGAATGGCAAAGTTATTTAACTAAATATACCATTTTTGGGGGCGAAGTTGATTATAAAGTTCCCGAAGATTATGTTTTAGAGGATAATCCTTATATAGCCATTAAAGAAGCTAAAAGAAATATGAAAATGGTTCATTTAAATTATTTACATGATGCTTATTCTAGTTTATTTACTTATTGGCAAAATCAAATAGTTAGTGAAAGTGATGATAATTATTATTATGGAATGAATGCTTTAGATTATTTTGGTTTAAAAATGGGATATCGTTATTTAATAACTAGTGCTAAAGTACCAGGATATGTTGTTAAAAAGGGTGGTAAGGTTTATTTTGAAATAGATATAAAAAATGAAGGTTTTGGTAATTTAATTCACGAGGGAAAAGTATATGTCGTATTAGCTAAAGATGGAAAATATTATCGGGCTTTAACCGATAAAGATCCTCGAAAATGGGAAAGTAATGATACGGTTAAAGAAAGATTTGTTTTAAAAATACCTAGTAATATAGAAGAAGGAAAGTGGCAAATTTATTTAGTCCTTGCGGATAAATTTGATAGTTATGCAAAATATGAAAATGCTTATATCAAAATAGCCAATGAAAATGCTTATTTATCTCAAGTAAAAGGAAATTATATTGGTTCAATAGATATAGGGGGAGAAAGTGATAATGCCAATAATGGATTTTATCAACTTAATGGCACAGATACTACAATATTAGATAATGCTGTTTTGTATACTTTCGATAGAAATATAACGATTGATGGTCAAAAAACCGATGAATATGAATGGTATGAAAATGAATTAATTTTTAATAATGAAGTAACAAGTGTTTACATGCGAACCGATGATAATAATTTATACATTTTAGGAAAAATAGAAGGTTATGACTTAAGTCAACATAATATTCATATAAGTATAGAAACAATTAATAGTGGGGGCGATTATACATATATGATCGAAAATGGTAGCGTATATGATGGAAGTTATGATGGTAAAGTTTCGGTTAATAGTGCTAGTAAAAGTAAAATAACATATAAAAAAGGAGAATATTTTGAATATCAAATTCCTAAAGATAGAATAAATATTAGTAAGGTAAATGATTTAATTAGAATAAAACTTAGTTATTTAGATAGTGCTTGGGATGCGGTATATAAACAAGAAATAAATATTAATTAAATAAAAAACAGAATGAAAGGAAATCTCATTCTGTTTTAAAATGGTTAACTTAAATTGTATTTATTAATAACATATTCTCTTGTACCATCCATTTTATAATGATAGTCTAGAACTAATTCGTTATTTAAAGTTAATTTAATTCGTACAGCGAAACCAACTAGACCAGTATTACTTAAATTAGGTATTGGATCAATTTCTCGTGTTACTTCAATGGTTCCATTAAGATTTAATTTTTCAAATTCATTTTTAATTTTAGCAAGTTCACTATCTAAAATAGGAACTAATACTTCCGGAATATTTTCCTTATTATATACTAAACCATTTAAGGCACAATTATTTTCACTAATATCTACTGCGATAATGTATTTTTCTGTATCAAAAGAATTATCTCCATAAGTACATTCAGGTTCTTTAGGTTTGCCTTCCCCAATTGTTAAAGTAGTTTTTATTGGATTACTTTGATTATTAGCTTCATCTTTAGCAATTATTTCAATTGGATAAGTACCATCTTCAGTAAATGAAGAATAATCGATATTTACGCCTTCTTGAGTCTTGGCTAAATTATAGAATTCTATAATGCAGTCTTTATTACTATTGTCAGTACAGCTTTCAACAAAATCTAAGGCCGTATAGGTAGCTCCTTTTTCAATTTTTAATTCCTTTAAAACTAATACGGGACTAAGAGTATCTACAATTTTTAAAGTTGATGTATATTTTTTATTATGAACTTTAATAAATACTTGATATTCGCCAATATTTTGTAAATTTATATCCGGATATTCAACAACAATATCACTTTCTTTAACGTTTTCTAATTTGGAAAAAAATGTTGTTTTATTTGGTAAAGAACCATTAACTTCAATTGCGACTGAATCTCGAAGTTCAACTACAGCTCCGCTTGGTAGCAAATTATTAAAATAATGAGCTATAAAAAAACATGAAACGATACCTATTAAGCATACACTTATAATGATAATTTGGGTAATTGTTTTCTTTTTATTTCGAACTTTTTGTTTAAAAAATTTATTAGCCATAAGTTCCTCCTTCATATAAATAAAATTATTCAAAGTAATAATATCATAAATTAAAGAATTAAACCATAAAATATCGTAAAAAATGTTGTTTTTGTTGTCAAATTATGTTATTATCTATATTGCCAATTGAATTTGGCTAAGTGGAAGGGAAAGATTTTAGCGGACTTGCCCAATACCACTTACGCGAAAAATATTTATTATATAGGAGGTGTTTTCGTGGCAAAAGAAGTCGTAAAGAAAATTAAATTACAAATTGAAGCAGGAAAGGCTACTCCTGCCCCACCAGTTGGTACAGTTTTAGGACCTGCTGGAATTAATTTACAAGATTTCTGCTCTAAATTTAATGAAGCAACTAGAGATAAAATGGGTGATGTTGTACCATGTGAAATTTCTATTTATGATGATCGGAGTTTTGATTTTGTATTAAAGACTGCGCCAGCACCATTTTTATTAAAGAAAGCGGCGGGTATTGCTAAGGCTAGTAAAAAAGGTGCAAATGAAATCGTAGCGACTATTAGTAAAGATCAATTACGTAAGATTGCAGAAGAAAAATTACCTGATTTAAATGCTTATGATGTTGATGCTGCTATGAAAGAAATTGCCGGTACTGCCCGTAATATGGGAATTGCCGTTAAAGGTTTAAACGATGCTGAACTTGCTGAACAAGCAGCTGAAGCAGCCGAAGAAGAAAAAGAACAATTAAAACGGGAAGCAGAACTTGAAGAATTAGAACAAGAAGCTAAAGAAATGGCTACGGCTAGTGCTGAAGTTCCAACTCATGCTGATGAAGAAGAAGCCTCAGCTACTGAAGAAGAAAATAATTAATCCGCTAATGAACCACAGTTAGGAGGGAAAAATGAAAAAGTATAGTAAGAAATATGTGGAAGCATCTAAAAATTTAGATAAGAGTAAATCTTACAATGTTAAAGATGCAATTGACTTAGTAAAAAAGACAGCTGTTACTAAATTTGATAGTACAGTAGATGTAGCAATTAGATTAAATCTTGATGCTAAGAAATCTGATCAACAATTAAAAGGTTCTTTATCACTTCCTCATGGAACTGGTAAAAGTAAAAAAATATTAGTTATTGCTACTGGTAATTTTGCCGAAGAAGCAAAAAAAGCTGGTGCTGATATTGTTGGCGATAAAGATCTTATTCAAAAAATTAAAGAAGAATCTTGGTTTGATTTTGATGTAATTGTTGCAACTCCTGATATGATGCCAGAACTTGGTAAAATTGGTAACATTTTAGGACCAAGAAATTTAATGCCTAACCCTAAAACGGGAACTGTAACAACTAAAGTTGCTGATACAGTTAAGGAAATTAAAAAAGGTATGGTTACTTATAAGAATGATAAATTTGGTAATGTTCATACTATTATAGGTAAAGTATCATTTGATGCTGTTAAATTACAAGAAAACTTAGAATATGTTGTATCAACTATTGCTAAGGCTAAGCCAAGTAGTGTTAAAGGTGTATTTATCCAAAATATAACTATTTCTACAACTATGGGACCTGGTATAAAGGTTGATAAAAATAGTTTTGACATTTAATAAAAATTATAATATAATACGAATGAAAAACCGAAGACAGTAGGCAAAAAAATAAGACCTACCGAGGGAATCATAAATAAATTTTGAAAATATTTAGGCTTCCCTCAGGGGAAGTTTTTAAAATTTATAAGGAGGATGCTATGGCAAGTGAAAAGATTTTAGCCACTAAAAAGCAAACTGTGGATGAAATTATTGCTAATCTTAAAAATAGTGAATCTGTCATTATATTTCAATATCAAGGTTTAACTGTTGCTGACTTAAAAGAATTAAGAACTAAATTAAAAGAAGTTGAATCTGAAGTAAAGATATATAAAAATACACTATTAAAAAGAGCAGCTGATGAGTTAAAAATCAATTTAGATGATTTTTTAGAAGGCCCAAATGCTGTTTGTTTTGGTAAAACATTACTAGAACCAATTAAAATAGTTTCAGAATATGCTAAGACTCATGATAAATTAGATATTAGAGTGGGTATTATTAGTGGTGATGTTGCAGATCTTGCAACAATTAAAGAATATGCAGAAATTCCATCAAGAGAAGGATTACTTACAATGCTTGCAGGTGGTATGATGCAATATGTTAAAGATTTAGCTATTAGTTTGAATTTATATTCAGAACAAAAGGAAGGAAAGGAATAAGAATATGGCAAAATTAACAAAAGATGAATTTATTAGTTCATTAAAAGAAATGACAATTCTTGAAGTAAAAGAATTAGTCGATGCAATGAAAGAAGAATTTGGAGTAGATCCAATGGCTGTTGCTGTTGCTGCAGCTCCAGCTCAAGGTGCTACAGAAGATGCTGGTTCAAGTACTAAAACTGTAGTTTTAAAAAGTGCTGGTGGCAATAAGATTGCTGTTATCAAAATCTTAAAGGAAATTACTGGATTAGGTTTAGTTGAAGCTAAAGCCTTAGCGGATAATGGTGGTAATGTTAAAGAAAACGTTCCTGCTGATGAAGCTCAAGGAATTGCTGATCAATTAACTGAAGCTGGCGCTGAAGTAGAACTTGCTTAAGTTAAAAAAAATGCCAAGACGTGTGCTTGGTTTTTTTAATGGAATAAATGTCTAATATTGTCAAATAAGATTTAATTAATTATGTTTTTGTTTTTATTAATGTTATTCTTATAATAGGTGATACTAATGAATGAGGAAACAATTAGTTATTTAACTTCCTTATCTTATGATACTTTAATAACCATATTAAAAAGTTTTAGTACTCAAGAAAAAGAAAATTTATTACAAAATGAAAAATTTTTAAAAAAGTTATTATTACTAGATAGTGACGATAATATTTGGAATTTTGAAAGAATTACGGAAGTATATTCTTTAACGGAGCTTTTACCTTATTTTCGTGGAGAAATTTTAAATTTAATGAATCATCGATTTGATTATAAACCATATGTTTATTTAGTACCTTTTATAAGAAATAATAAAGCAGAATTAATTAAAATTTTTGAAAATGAGGAATTTTTAAAATTTTTCTTAGAACATGGAGATAAAATTTATAGTGAATTAAATTTTGATTTGGAGTTTGTTTTAAAAATTTTTAACTATGTAATTAATCATAATATTAATTTAGATAATTCGTTTTTTAATGGCTTAGTTACTTATTCATTAGATACATTAGATAAACAAAAAGCTATTTTAGAAAATATTAAAGATAATGAAACAATTGTAAAACTATTATTTTTAATAGATAAAGATATTGCTAGGGATTATTTGAAAAATCATGTTGTTGGTTTAAATAATTCAGAAGTTTTTAGATTAATGGGAAAAATGGAAGTTCCTAGAATGTATTATGAAAATGTTGATTTTTTTAATAATTATATTCTCGATTATGATATAGGTAAAATGAATCAAAAAATTATGGAGTTATCCGAAAATAATAATGTTACATATTTGGAAAATTTAAAAGATAAAATGTTAGACAAAGTACTTAGTTTATATGATGCGGAAAAGGAAACTATTTCTTATATTAAACCTGATATAATTGATTTAAATAGTATGGAACCTTATCAAGCATTTTTAACATTTTGGCAAATTCATAATGAAAATTTAAGTTCTCAAGAGTTATCACATAAAATTTTAGGAAATGTTGTGTTAGAAAAGTTATTTGGGGAAAATTATCGTAATCTATTAATTGATATTAATGAAATGCTTTCTTATAATAAACAAACTACGCCAATGATTTTAGAGGAAGAAGACATCAAAATTTATAAGCAAATAATTAATTTTGATGAAATGAGTTCAAGGGAAATAATGGCTTTTTTTAATCAATATAAAGATCAAGACTTAAAAACTAAATTTTATGATAATATGCGGCAAGTTAAAAATGTATCTTATGAAAAATTACGGGAATCTTGTTTAAAAATGGAAAACATAACTTCTTTAAAAAATGAAGAAGAAACTAAAAAATATGGTATTGATGTTTATGAACTTAAGGGGGAAGATTTTACTGCTTTAATTAGTTGTCAGCCTCCAAGAAGAGGGGAATATGCTCATCGGATAAGAAAATGTTATAGTTTAATTAGTCAAGATAATTTAAAAGTTTTTAATGAAAATTCTATTATTTATGGATTTTCTCATTTTCCAATTGAAAATATTATTCATATTTCGGAATGGGATGAGGGTAGTAGTGATACTTTAGATAAAGAAAGTTTAGAATATATTAATAGAATTCGAACACCAGAAGAAATTTTAGCATCAAAAGTTATGAATGAAATTCAAATAGCAAATAATTATGATGCGGAAAATGATAAATATAAGCGAATTAAACCAGATTATATTGTTTGTTTTGATAGTATTAATCCTTATACAGTTATGCGGGCAAAAGGAGAAAATTTGCCAATATTAGTTATTGATAGAAAGTTGTATCAATCTAATAAAAAAGGAAAATTTCCTAAAACTGAATATTATTATTCGCCATATAGTAATGATAATTTTAATGAATATCAAGGAAAGAAACTTTAATTTATTTTGTTTGACTAACAAAGGATAATTATATATAATTAATTTAATGAAGAAAAGAGTGATTACAATGAAATTAAATAATCATGGTTGGGGTCTTATAGAAATGTTATTTTTTTGTGCAGCTATATTAATTGCTCTTTTAGTTGCAGCGTATTTTATATATGTATTTTATCAACAATTAGGGGTATGATGGATATGGGGTGAGAAAAACTCCAAAAAGATTTAATTAAATTTATACTAGGTAAATAGCCTAGTTTTTTAATATTTTATTTATAAATTAAATAAAAAAATAATACTAAAAAAATTTTTAAAAATTAGGAAAAATTAAACTTGACAATCATATAATAAATTGTTATATTATTAATGCGTTTAAATTTGGTTCTATGTTAGGTAGAACCTTAAAAAAGTAGAAACTAGATACGCCTGGTTATGTGTTAATAGGAAGGAGAGAAAAGAAGATATGCCTACAATAAATCAACTAGTAAAAAAGAATCGAAAAAATAAAACCAGAAAAAGTAAGAGCCCCGTATTAAATGTGGGATTTAATACTTTAGAAAGAAAGACTACAGATGCTAAAAGTCCTCAAAAAAGAGGAGTATGTACTAAAGTTGGTACTCGGACACCAAAGAAACCCAATTCAGCTTTGAGAAAATATGCTCGGGTAAGACTTTCTAATGGAAAAGAAATCGATGCTTATATTCCTGGTGAAGGACACAACTTACAAGAACATAGTGTTGTTTTAGTAAGAGGTGGTAGAGTAAAGGACCTTATCGGTGTTCGTTATCATATTATAAGAGGTACACTTGATACTCATGGTGTTGAAGATCGGAAACAAGGTCGTAGTAAATATGGCGCTAAAAAGCCTAAAAAATAATAGAGAAGGAGGAAAATATAATGCGTAAAAGAAGAGCAGTAAAAAGAAATGTGCTTCCAGATCCAATATATAATTCTAAAGTTGTAACTAAGTTAATTAATCAAATTATGACTGATGGTAAAAAAGGAACAGCACAAAAAATATTATATGAAGCATTTGATATAGTTGAAAAGACAACAAATAAAGCAGCTATAGATGTTTTTAATGATGCTATGGAAAATATTAAACCTGCTTTAGAAGTTAAATCACGTAGGGTAGGAGGTTCTAATTATCAAGTACCTATTGAAGTTAATGATGAAAGAGCACAAACTTTAGCTTTACGTTGGTTAGTTAATTATGCAAAATTAAGAAATGGAAAGGGAATGGCCATCAATTTAGCAAATGAAATAATGGATGCAGCAAATGGTACTGGTGGAGCTTGTAAAAAGAGAGAAGATACTCATAGAATGGCTGAAGCAAATAAAGCATTTGCTCATTATAGATGGTAGTGTGAAAACATGGCAAGAGATGTTAGTTTAGATAAAATAAGAAATATTGGGATAATGGCCCATATTGATGCTGGGAAAACAACATTTACCGAAAGAGTTTTATTCCATACAGGTATAACCCATAAAATTGGAGAAACTCATGATGGTGAAAGTCAAATGGACTGGATGGATCAAGAAAAAGAAAGAGGTATCACTATAACTAGTGCGGCAACTACAGCTCATTGGAAAGGATATCGTTTTAATATTATTGATACCCCAGGACATGTTGATTTTACCGTAGAAGTACAGAGATCTTTAAGAGTACTAGACGGTTCAATATGTTTACTTGATGCCAATGCTGGTGTTGAACCTCAAAGTGAAACCGTATGGCGTCAAGCAACCGAATATAAAGTTCCAAGAATGATCTTTGCTAATAAAATGGATAAAATTGGTGCTGATTTTGAATTTACTTTAGGAACCATTAAATCAAGATTAGGTGTTAATTATGCTCCTATTCAATGGCCAATTGGGGCTGAAAGTGAATTCAATGGTGTAGTTGATTTACTTACCCGTAAAGCTTACCATTATGATGGCGAAGAACATGAAAATGCTACGGAAATTGAAATTCCTGAAGATTTAAAAGAAATTGTTGAACAAAAGAGAACTGAATTAATTGAAAAAGCTGTTGAATTTGATGATGCTTTAATGGAAAAATATTTAGAAGGCGAAGAACTTGCCATCGACGATATTAAAAAAGCAATTCGGAAAGGTGTTTTAGCAGCTGAATTCTTCCCAGTTATGTGTGGTAGTGCTCTATCAAATATGGGAGTAAAATTAGCTCTTGATGCTGTTATAGATTATATGCCAGCTCCTACTGATGTAGCGGCTATAGAATGTTATGATAAAGATGGTAATGATGTTTTACGTCATCCTTCTGATTCTGAACCATTCACAGCTATGGCATTTAAAATAATGACAGATCCATTTGTCGGAAGATTAGCTTTCTTTAGAGTTTATTCTGGTCACCTAAGTAGTGGTAGTTATATTTATAACTCAACTAAAGGGGAAAAAGAAAGAGTTGGTCGTATTTTACAAATGCATGCCAATACTCGAAAAGAAATTACGGATGTTTATTGTGGAGAAATTGCTGCTGCTGTTGGTTTAAAATATACAACAACTGCTGATACTTTATGTGAAGAAAAGAATCCTGTTATTATGAAAGGTATGGAATTCCCACTTCCAGTTATCGATGAAGCAATTGAACCAAAATCTAAGGCTGATCAAGAAAAAATGAATACGGCTTTACAAAAATTAGCGGAAGAAGATCCAACATTTAAATTTAAAACTGATCCAGAAACTGGTCAAACAGTTATTAGTGGTATGGGCGAACTTCACTTAGATGTTCAAGTTGAAAGAATGAAAAGAGAATTTAATGTTGAAGTTAATGTCGGTCGACCACAAGTTGCTTATCGAGAAACTTTAACTCAAACTGCTGAATGTGAAGGTAAATATATTAAACAATCAGGTGGACGTGGACAATACGGACATGTTTGGGTTAGATTTGAACCAAATCCTGATAAAGGTTATGAATTCGTTGATGCTATTGTTGGTGGAGTAGTTCCAAGAGAATATATTCCTGTAACTGATAAAGGTTTACAAGAAGCAATGGCTGGTGGTATTTTGGCAGGATATCCAATGGTTGATGTTAAAGCTACATTATTTGATGGTTCTTATCATGATGTCGACTCTTCAGAAATGGCTTTTAAAATTGCTGCTAGTATGGCATTAAAAGAAGCCAAGAATAAATGTAAGCCTGTACTTCTTGAACCAATAATGAAAGTTGAAGTTATTGTTCCAGAAGAATATATGGGTAACGTTATGGGAGATTTAACTAGCCGTCGTGGTAAACCAATGGGTAATGAATCTCGTGGAAATGCTTTATCTATTAAAGCTATGGTTCCTTTAGCGGATATGTTTGGTTATGCTACAAGTTTACGTAGTAATACTCAAGGACGTGGAAACTTCACTATGGAATTAGACCATTATGAAGAAGTTCCAAAATCAATTGCTGAAGAAATCATTAAGAAAAATAGTGTTAATTAATTAAAAAAATTAACCAAAATAATTTTTAATAATTTAAATTAAAAATTATTATAAAAGTTGAATAATACTTGAAAAATTTTCAAGCATTAGATAAAATAGAATAGTAAATAGGAAAAGGAGGAAAAATTCTATGGCAAGACAAAAATTTGATCGTTCAAAAGAACACGTTAATATTGGTACAATTGGTCACGTAGACCATGGTAAAACAACTTTAACAGCTGCGATCACAAAATATTTTGGTGAATTCGTTGATTATGCTGATATCGATAAAGCACCAGAAGAAAGAGAAAGAGGTAT
>CANRAL010000002.1 GCA_947628585.1 uncultured Bacilli bacterium
TGCGTTAAAGCTTCTTTAAATAAAGTATCATCCATTAAAGTAAGATTTTTTACTTCTTCCTTAGTTACCATTTTTTCGCCTCCCTTCTTTTAAAAATAATCCTACTATAGCACACCATTACAGAAATATTTGTCGAATACGGGCGAACACTTTAATTTTTTTTATATTAAAAAAAGACTAAAAAAGTCTTTCAATTATTCTATTATATCTAATCCATTATTTTTAATATATTCTATAAATCTTTCTTTAAAATTCAATAAATCTTTATTTTCTAAAGTTTTAGATTTACTACCTAAAGTATATCGAATATTATATTTATTTTCATAAACACCCATTAAAGTATATTTTTTTATTAAATTTGATTTAAATTCTTTTAAAATATTTTTTAAATCTTCATACTTAATATCCTTAGAACCAATAATTGTATAATCTAAATTAACGACTGGATATTTATCGACATCCATTGCTAAAATACTTTCTTTATTTATGTTTACATACTTATCAAAATCAATATCAATAGTACAAATTATTTTTTTCTTAGCAATTTTAGTAGCATATTTATTTTTTAAAATGTTTAATTCTCCTATTTTTTCAGAATCAAGAATTATTTGTTTAGCTAATTTTTCTTCATAATAATTAAATGTTTCTTTATTAGAACTAATTTCAATTTTTTTATTTTTTAAAACTAAAAATAAATATTTTATTATTTTCTTAGCTTCATCATAAACTTGAGCTAAATTTTTTTCATCATCAGCAATAATAATACTAAGTACTCTTTTATTTAAATTATTTTTAATAATTGTTCCAATTTCAAATATTTTAAAATTAGAATAATTTTTAAAATTTAAATTTACAATATTCATTAAAGATAAACTTAAATCATCCCTTAAAATATTATTTTCTTGTTTTCCTAAAAGTTTTACTCCATCCTTTAGAATTCCTAATTCCTTTAACATATTAGTTTCATACCATAAATAACTATGTACTTCATGCATATTATATTTTGTCGCTAGTAAATGCTTAACTTCATATTCTTGCGTAAATACATTTTCATGTTCTTTAACCGTTAATTCTAATTTTAAAGGTTTAGGTTGAAAATTTTCAAAACCATATAATCTAGCAATTTCTTCAATTAAATCTTGTTCTATAAAAATATCTTTTGTATGTCTAAATGTAGGAACAACTACTTCAAAAACATCTTCTTTTATAGTAACCTTAAATTCTAATTTTTCTAATAAATCTTTAACTTCCTTATCAGAAATTTCCCGACCCATATAAGTATTTAAGTTTTTTTTATGTAAAGTAATTTGACCTTCTTCTAATTTTTTAGGGTATATATCTGTCAAATTAGAGGCTATAACTAAATTAGGATTTTCTTTTCGTAATAAATAAAGTAATCTTTGAATAGCCAAATTAGTCATATTAGGATCTAAACTTTTTTCATATCTAGCACTAGCTTCAGTTCTTAATCCTAAGGCAACTGCTGTTTTACGAATTGATCCGGCATTAAAGGTAGCACTTTCTAAAAATACAGAAGTTGTATCATCTAATATTTCACTATCTAGACCTCCCATAACTCCGGCAATGCCAAAATATTTAGAACCATTTTTAATCATTAACATATCTTTAGTTAATGTTCTTTTAACGCCATCCAAAGTTGTGTAAACATCACCATCTTTTGCAGTATCTACTTCAATATTTTTTACAACTCGAGCATCGAATGCATGCATAGGTTGACCAAGTTCTAACATTAAATAATTTGTTAAATCAACTAATAAGGATATAGAACGCATTCCCACATAATACAAAAATATTTGCATATCTAAAGGAGTCTTATTATTAGTAATATTTTCAATTTTTAGACCACAATAACGATAGCATAAATCGGGATTTTTTATTATAATGTCTAAATCTTTTTTAGTATTTTTAACTTCTTCAACTTCCAAAGGAATTAATTTATTGCCTGTAATCGCAGCAATTTCTCGCGCAATTCCTATATGTCCCCATAAGTCAGGACGATTAGTTAAACTTTTATTATCAATTTCTACAATTATATCTTCGATAGGCAAATATTTTTTTAAATCCATACCTACAGGAGCATCCATAGGAAGTTCTAAAATGCCATCATGATTATCACTTATTGCCAGTTCTTTACCACTGCAACACATACCATTAGAAACAATACCTCTTAAAGGACGAGAAGTAATTTCCATTCCATCTATATGTCCCCCCACTTTAATAAAAGCTGTTTTTAAGCCAACTCTTACATTAGGAGCCCCACAGACAACTTGAACTAACTCTTTTTCTCCACAGTCAACTTTCAAAACATGCATATGATCGCTATTGGGATGCTCTACACATTCTTTTATTTCAGCAATAACCACACCATCAAAATTTTTACCTACTTCTTTAACTCCTTCTATTTCAGCACAACGAATAGTAAATGTATCCCATATTTTTAACCAATCAATTTTTTCACTATTTTGAATATGTTTTTTTAATTTATTACAAGATATTAACATATTTATCCTCCTTAATTTATTTTAAAGTTTTCCAAATAACGGATATCACCAGAATTTAAAACGCGAATATCATTAATTTTATATTTCATCATTGCTAACCGGGTTAATCCTAAACCAAAAGCAAAACCATTATATTTTTCAGGATCGATACCACCTGCTCGTAAAACATTAGGATGAACCATTCCTCCAGGAATAAGTTCTATCCAACCACTATTTTTACAGGTTGGACAACCTTTACCACCACAGATTAAACAGCTGCAGTCAAGTTCATAACTAGGTTCAGTAAATGGGAAAAAACCAGGACGAAGACGAACTAAAACATCTTGATGAAAAACTTCTCTTAATAATTCTTGCATTACACCAATTAAGTTTTCTATAGAAATATTTTCATCAATTACCATTCCTTCTAATTGAAAGAAAGTATTTTCATGGGAAGCATCTAAATCTTCGTTACGAAAAACCCGACCAGGAACACAAATTCGAAGTGGTGCCCCATATTTTTCCATAGCGCGAACTTGAACCCCACTGGTATGGGTTCTTAAAAGCATAGAATTATCTAAATAAAAAGTATCTTGCATATCTCGCGCAGGATGATCTTTTGGAATATTTAAAGCTTCAAAATTATAAAATTCGTTATCCATCTCGGGACCAGAAACAATGGTAAAGCCCATTTTCTTTAAAATATCCGTTACTTCTTTAGCAACGATGGTAACAGGATGCATAGATCCCACATTTACATCAAAATCTAACGTATCATCAAAATCAATTTTTAATTGGGTATTTAAACTTTCTAAAAAGTTATTAACAATGTTTTCCATTTCTTTTTTAGTATTATTAATTAAACTACCATACTTTCTTTTATCTTCAACTGTCATATCTTTTAAAGAAGATAATATTTCCATAATCCGACTTTTTTTACCCACATATTTAGATTTTACATTTAAAACATCAGCTTCTTTTTCACAATTCTTTAATTCCTTTTCTAAATTTTCTTTTAATGAATTTAATTCTTCTTCCATTTTTTCCTCCTATAAAAAAATAAAAATTCATAAACTTCTTAAGGACGAGTTTTTCCCGCGGTACCACCTTAGTTTATGAATTTTTTTCATACTCTTTTATCGATAAGGGAATTATCCCGATTTTGCTCCACAATTGAAATTCATTTTAAATATCCTTAAAACTCTTCCACCTTTAAGTTTCTCTCTTTAAATTACTATTTAAAACTACTTAGATTGCATCCTTACAACTTCTCCCTTATTTTAACAATTTTTTTGCTATTACGCAAGAACTTTTTATTTTAAATCCGGCAAATCCATATCAATATCATCATCCGATATTTTAATTTCTATTTTTGGCTTTATAATTTCTGGTTCTTCAATAGAATTAGTTATTTCTTCTTCGGCCATTGGATTAATTTCTTTTTTAAAATATGGTAAATATAAAGGCCGATGGAAAATAGTTGCTATTCTTCCTTGAGGCATTATTTTATCAAATATTTTAAGCTTTCTAATTAAACTTTTTAAA
This sequence comes from uncultured Bacilli bacterium, assembly GCA_947628585.1. Taxonomy (GTDB): domain Bacteria; phylum Bacillota_I; class Bacilli_A; order RF39; family UBA660; genus Onthocola_B. The sequence continues at coordinate 4,047 of CANRAL010000002.1, forward strand.
ATGATAAATAAAGCTACACATAATAAGATTAATAACCATCCCGTAGCATTACTCATGAATACTTGAATTCTTCCTAAAGCAGGTATTTTTAAAGCTACTTTACCAATTATTTGGTTAAAATTTACTCTACCTGAATCTTCAATCGGAGCCGCATCTCCTTTAGTTTGATAACTATAAGTTCCATCCGCACTTTTAACTACAGAAACAACTCTATGGGTTATAGTCATCCCTTTGGTTTCATTACTTGAAGAAATAAAAGTAATAACATCGCCTATTTGAATATCTTCAGGTTTATCTACTTTTATATTTACAATAACATCATATACTTGAATATTAGGTGTCATACTAGGGCTCATAATTGAATATAAAGAAAATTTGGGTTCAAATTTTTCACCAAAAATTGAAAATAAGCGAGTAGAAACAAAATAATAAAGTAATAAGCTAGCACAAATCATAAGCAAAGTAAAAATAGTCCAACTAAAAATAGTTGAAATAAGCTTTAATATTTCTTTAAAATTTATTTTTTCAACTTTACTAGTATCCACTTACCTTACACTTCCCAATTATTATTATAACCAAACTTTAATAAAATAGCAATGCCCAGAAAATGTTTTAAACATCAAAAAAAGGAATAAATCCTTTTTATAAATTCATTAATTTCAAAACGGCAAAAATCAAAAGTATCATTAGGCCTAATCCCGTTGTAATTAACATACTCATGGTTTTACCTTCCATTTTTTCCAAACGATTCTTATATCTCGTTTCTCTGGCTTTTTGTTGTAAATTAGATATTGTTCTTGAGAATGTTAGTATTTGTTCTTGTTTTCTTTCTTGACGTCCTAAACTTAAACGATAAAGTAAACGCATCATTCTCATGGAATCTCGAACCGGATATTTTCGAGCAAATTCCATATAAGGTTCAATAGTATCATCCCCAGAATTTATTGATTCGATCATTTCTTTTAAACCATCTCTAAATATTTCTGGTGCTTCAGCCATGGATTTACCTATAGCAACGGGAACCGTATAGTGTTGAATTAAAATTTCTAAGTTTTTTAAATAATAAGGCAACATTGCATCAATTTCATGAATGTGTCGAGCATAATATTTTTTAATATCATTATAAGGCATTTTAAAAACAAAGAACCCGACAACAAATACCAATAATAACTTAACACTATTAAATCCATTTAAAAGCATAAAGAATACTAAAATCATAACTATTAAAGCATTTTTAATTCTTTTATTAAATAAAATATCGGCATTGGCATTATGTCCATATTTAGCTCGAACATAAAAATCCCAATCGCTTTCTTTCATTCGCATAAATAACATTTGGTTATCAATTATTAATTGATTAATATTTATTTGACCATTATTTGCCATTATTCCAAAGATAATAAAGGCTAAAACTATTATTTCTATTTGCATTATTCTACCCCCACATCATCATTATAGTATTTTTCCCCAGATAATAGGAAAAAGGCATTTATAACAACTATGGCATGTAAAATAATTTGAACATACCAAATATCTAATAGCGAAATGTAATTTTCTTCACCTAATAAAAATCTTAAAACAATTACTAATAAAAATAACATTAAACCAAATTTAATAAATCGACCATGGAAGTTCTTCCGATCCATTTGGTCACGATAAACACCTTCTACTAGAGAGTCGATATCCATTGACATATTTTCTAATGATTCACCGGCATCTTTAGCCCCTTCTTGCGTAATTTGTAAGAATAATTGATGCATATTTTTTACCATATAATATGGATATTTTTCATTAAAATATTCTAAGGAAGCATTAATAGTACCATTTTGATAAGACATATCAATCATTTTTTTAACATCGCTTAATACTGGATCTTCTAAAATACCAGAATCGCGAACACCTTCCAAAGATTTAACAAAACTTTGGGTAGTATTAAATTCCATTATTACGTTAGTAGTATAGGTTTGTATTTGTTCAAAAACATATTCACTATAAATTCTTTGTAATCTCAAGAAAGCTAAATAAGGAATAAATGATATTGTTACAACCGAATAAATAATAGCAATAATTATACTATAAAAGTAAAAATAACCAACAATAGCTGCGAAGCCACCCATTAAAACAATTTGAATTAAGTATTGCTTTGTCGTATATTCTTGACCTAATTCAATAGCCTTTTCCCGGACTATTTTAAAAGAAAAAGGAGCATAGCGATCATATACTTTTCCCACAGATGATAGGAAATAATTATAAACATTTTCGCCAGGATTACGACGATACAATACAATAAAAATAGCTATTGCCAGTAATATAATTAGTTCAAAATATGTATTCATTTTATCACCTTTATAAGCTTTCTATTGGAGTATTAAAAGCTTCACTATTACTATTTTCATCTGTTCCTATATCATCATTATTAACAAAGTAATGAGGATTAAGTTCAACTCCTTGAACTCCTAAATATTCTAGTAAATATTTACTAGGATTATGAAAAGTAAATGTACCATCCAATCTCTTTTTAAATATTATATTAGAACAAGCTTCATTTTTATCATTTACATAAAATTCAACTACTTCAATAATTTCTCTTTGGAAACGTCCTAATTCTTTACTCATATAACCTTTTACATGAACGCCAATTTGAACATAACGGTGAATAGAAGTTAAGAATTGTTCAATATCAATATTATTTTCTAGCAAACTATATAACCGCATAGGAATATTTAATGCTCTATCGGAGTGAATAGTAGAAATAATATTGTGCCCTGATGAAATAGAGTTTCTGACAGCCATTACAGCTTCAGCACTACGAACTTCGGATAATAAAATCCATTTAGGGTTTTGCCGCATGCAAGTAACCAATACATCAGTATAAGATGCAATATTATTAGTTTTTACGGCTACAATATCCCGATGAGGAAATATTTTATCTAAGTGCAATTCCAAAGTATCTTCAATAGTTATTATTTTTTCATTTTCTTTAGTATGGCTAGCTAAATATTTAACTAATTCAGTTTTCCCACTACCAGTTTCCCCACTTACAATAATATTGCAGTGTCCTTCAACACAAGTAAGCAAGAAATCATGTAAGTTTTCAGTTACATATTGTTCGGATAATAATTTTTCTTTATTTAATCTTATCTTCGCAGGTGTTTTTCTGATAGTACATGATATTCCATTAGTTGCAATGGAATCATGAATAAAGTTAAGCCGTAATTCAGCTGACTCAGCATCCAAAAAAGGATGGGCCATATTAAAGGATTTTCCCATAACATTTGAACATTGAAAGGCAATTTTTTCCATTAATGCATTATTTATTTCCGGTCTTTCAATGCGATAAACCCCTTTATCAAGAGTTTTTAGATGAATTTGGCCATTGTTTGAATAAGATATATCGGTTATATTATCTGCCTCTAAAAACTCTTTTAAAGGGCCAAAATCTATTTGTGAAAATATTGCATCTGTCACAATTAGTCACCTCTTTAATTTCTAATATGTAGCTTCTTCTGTTCTAGAATTAATATATTCTATTAATCTTTGACTACCTATAGTAGTTTCCCCTTCAAGTTCAGTATAATATCTTCCTCTTGGAACAGGGAATATTTCAACTCCACTTATATATTCGCTACTTTTTAATAAATGGAATATTTCATCAGTTACTCCAAATACTAAGAAAGCTGGAGTTCTAGTTGTACTAGCATCAAAAACATTTTGATTTTGATTATCTTTTACACCAATAACTTTTATACTACCAATTAATTTACCAACAACAATGGTTCCATTATCATTAGCTTTCATATAAAGGTCAATATAATTACCTGGATAAATTGAATTACCAAAAGTAGTTCGATTAGTTACTGGTAATTGATAAGAAGTATATCCTTCAGGTAAGTCACTAAACATTGAATCTGGTAATTCATCACTACTTACAACTTGATTATTATAAAATAACCCACCTTCAGGAATTGAAGTACCTACGTTAACAAAATTACCAACAATTTTATTAACATCAGTTATAATATTAATATTTTTTAAAAAATCACGGCTAATTTCAATATATTCTATATCATCTTTAGTTATTTGCGTAGCAGCCGATATTGATTTAACTGCATAAGGAACTCTTACAGGATCGATAGCTTTATTAACGCGATAATTATATCCAACCCATAAGACTATAACTCCAGCGATTATTCCAAATATTGTAACCGTATTTTTATTAGTAATAAATTTTTTAACAAAATTAATTATATTACCCATTTTTATCCTCCTTTATTTAAATAGCACTCCAGAAGTTTGCACCAACACCACCAGTTGCTTTTTTCAAACGATTATAACAATTAGTATCTTGGAAGTGCCACCATTCACTTGCTAAATAATCTAGTCCAGCTCCGGTCATATATTTCATTAGCTTTTCGGCATCACTACCACTCCAACCTTTTATCCGAGTTGTTTTACTTTGACTAGTAAAGACGGCAGCTTTATTACTTAACTCATGCATAGCTGATGGCATATTACCACCTTCAAGTGTAATATCAACAGCACAACCAACATTGTGAGTTGATAGAGAAGATGCTAAGAACCATCCTTGACCCCAACCATCCATACCTTTAAGAACAGCAGGTTTATTCACAATTGTTGAAAATTGTCTACTACCAGCTAAAGTAACACTTCTTGGCCGATAAGCATCCATAACTACTAAAGTATCTCCGCCTCTCGCGGCATTTCTTGCAGCAGTTTTAAGTTCTTTAGCAAAACCATATATTACAGGAACAAAATCCCGATATACAGATGAATATAATTGTCTACCAGTTATACCTGGAATATCATAACCACTAGATTTATAAATAGCACTATAAGCATTTTTAATATCAGTTTTTATTTCTGGGGCATAGTCTACTAAACTAATAGCCATATTATTAGCCTTAATCCAGCCACATTTTCCAGTTTCTTCAATTTTAATAGCCCAATACTCAATATTAGTATACGTAGATACCCTTGAACCTAAAATAGTAAATATTTTCCCAGCAGATAATTTACCACTTTCGTTTTCACCAGAGAATACTCGATACAAGGTTTCTTTAACCATTGGTGTACCACGCATACCTGCAAGTGATGTATCAGCAATAAAATCAGGGTCTTCCAAACAAGAATCATTATTAGCAACAACCCGAACGGTATTTTCTACTTCATTAGATTTATTACCATCAACATCAATAGCATAAGCTCTTAATTTATGTTCACCAGAGCTTACATTCTTAAATGTATATGAATTAGAATCACTTTCTACCCAAGTAGCTCCATCATCTTCACTAAAATAATATTTTTTAATTTTCTTTTCACTAGTAACTACAACTTCAGCAGTTACATTATTATTACTATTATCTTTAACATTTAATTTATTTGCTTCTATACCAGAATTCGATTCTGTTCCAGTAGATCCACTACCTGTATTTGATGAGCCACTGCCAGAACCAGTTCCAGTTGAACTATTTCCAGAACCCGTTCCTGTTCCGGTTCCAGTTCCAGTTCCTGATGAACTTCCACTTCCAGTGCCGGTTGAGCTATTTCCAGAACCAGTTGATCCACTGCCAGAACCGGTTCCAGTACTAGAAGAACTACTACCAGAACCACTGCCTGTACTTGATGAGCCACTACCAGTGTTTTTACCTGCGTTTGGTCCTAAAACACTTCCTTCGATTATAGCATCGATTCTATTTACAATATCAAATTCCGTAGAATCTCCAACTACACTAAATGTTCCTGACTTTCCACTTATTTCAACACTAGCTTTAGGTGGGGCTTCATAAACATCATAAAAGCTTATTTCATATGAATTAGTCAATTGGGCATTTTCAGCAAATCTTCTTATAAATATTTCATAAAATTTTTCTTTATTCATTTTTATTTCGCCATATTGACGATAATATGCGAAGTCAACAGCATCTACCATTGCAGCTTCGGTTAATTCTTTAATTAAGAAATAATCTTGTTGGTTATTAGTAGTTACACTTTGAACTAATAACATAATAACCACAATAAATACCCCTAATAAAATTAGCCAATATGTCCAAAAAGCATTTTTCACCTAAAAGTCACTCCCTTTCTATTTCCAAGCAGGACCACCAACAATAGATTCATTATATGTATATCCATCCCATGGTGTCCAATATCCACTATTTACTACACTTTCTGGTGTTCTACTTCCTGAATCTCCTGCTCCTCTATTCTTTATGTATACTTTATCTCCGTAATTATTTACTAAGTCATCTATAAAACTACTATAACAGAATACATCTTTATATACGGCATTATTTGGTGCTTCATAGTCATAACATGTTAAGGTATTATTTCCATATCCACCAACTTGCTCTTTATTATAATCTCTTATATGTTGGATCATATCTGAACTTAATTGAATACTAAATTCTAATTTTGAATCTGGATCATCTTTATCATCATTATATATTGTTGTATTACTTTCTTCTATTTCTTTTATTGTTTCTTCAGCTTTATCTCTTACTAATGATAATTCTGATAATGTTGTATTTACATTCCAGTTATATCCATATTCTCTTCCGGCTGATTCTGTAAATCCTCCTGATGTTGTTACTGATTTAAAGTTCAATTGTAATTTATCTAAGTTAAAGATACAGTTTACACATTCTATATCACATGTTGGGCAAGGTACCCATTCGCAATATTCTCCTTCACACACGAAGTCACATTGTGGACACATATTATCATCTGGTATACATGTTGTATAGTAATGACATACATATTCACCATTCCATGTATCAGTTCCATTTACACCTTTGGCATTGGCAACACTTCTTTGTTCATTTTCACCGCCAAAGTCGATTAATCTACCTAAATCTCCTGAATCATAGAATTCACCTAAATCTTCAATTTTTAATCTAAAGATTCCACCTCCATTTGCATCTGATGACAATGGTAATCCATGTCCTGATCCATCTGGTTCTCCTACAGGTACTACTTGTAGATTTGGTCCACTATAATTTTGATTTGTTACATGACCACTCATTGGTCCACTTGATACTATTTGATAAAATACTGTTGGTGTTAAATATTCTTGAGTTGTTTCTTCAAATTTTTGTTTAGCAAATTTAGCTTTTGATACATCTTTTTCATCTTTTTTACATCCTTCAGTTGAACAAATTGTATGAGATCTTTTTTCTAATAATGATTCTGGACTTGTCCATCCTGAACTACATTCTTCGTACTTATTATCTACGTCTTCTTCACAAGCCATCAATGTTCCTTCAGGTCTTGTTGTTCCACTTATCATTTCTAGATATTTAGCATCATCTGATACTAATTTCATATATTCTTCAATATCATATTCCCATGCTATTTTATCTTCAAACTTAAATTCACTTTCCCATTCTGTTGAACATGAATTAAAGTTTTCAATTGTATTTTCATATCTTGTTTGTAGCTTTTCAAGTGCTTCTGAAGCTTTTGATAAATCATTTTCTATTTGACTTGTTACATCACTTTCATTTTCTCCAGTATATTTAAATTTATGTGTTTCTCCCTCGTCAGTAACTTCTCCTGTTTTTTTATTAGTAGTTCCTACTTTTCTACCAGCATAATTTCCTTCTACATACCAATAATCTGTTTCTTCATGATAGCCTATAATAGTCCCTGTTTCTTCATCAATATCTTGTATTTTTTTCTTATGTTCTTGTATTGTATTTCCTTGAGCTACTTTTGCTTTAGTATATAAATCATACATATCAATAAAGTTTGTTTGAATTTCAATTATGTCTTCTAAATATTTATCTACATCTATTTGTTTTCCTTTAGTTGTTCCTTTACCACGATAGCAGTCCATACTACCAGTTACTTTAGCTTTTAATTTAAAGTATCCACCACAATTTAATTTGTCTATAGCTTTATTTAAGACTATTTCCCGATAATCTTCTTTACAGAAAGTATCACAATAATCATTGCTTATGCCTCCGAGACTTTCATCTAACTTATATGTATTTCCAGCATCATCAACATTTTCAATAATACATTTCTTTATATCTTCAGGAGCTATTACTGAGCCAACTCCATCATCTTCTTCACTACATATTGGTGTAGTTAGTGTTGTATCACAAGCTACTCCTAAACATTCAATAGGCATTATATATTGTAAAGTTTTATCTTGTTTATTTGATTCAGAAGTAACATAATCATTAGGAATTACACCTACATATCTTTGTGTACCTTCTGAAATTTGATCATCAAATAAAGCAATAGATATATCTTTAGTTTCTGGTACTAAATAATTAACCGTTATATTTCCACATGTTTCAGATTCAGTCATTTCTTTGTGAATAGTAATTTTTATTTTTACATTTCCATCTTCATCTGCAAAGTTAGAAATATCAATTCTTTCACCAAGTTCTTTCCACTCACCATTTTCTTGATATTCAACTTTTTCTATTGTTATGCCATTTTCAGCACAATTATTACAAACTATATCACTTCTGCCTACTTTAACATATCCATCTTTATTTTTAGTTATCTTAAAATTTACTATTTTTTCTTCAGTATTTCTATCTATTTTCACACTATTAGATGTTACATTAACTTCTGTATCATCATCTATTCCACCTTTATTAAAAAATTCGTATGCCGCATCTATTCCCTTTTGAATTAAATTTTTGGCTTTAGTAACCGTACTTTTTCCACCAGTAATAGCATAATTTTTACTAGGTTTTTTTATAGATACGCCTAAGGCAGATATTTTATCTTTATTATTTATTGCCATTCCATATCCTAAATTCATAACTGCATATTTAGCTTGAACCCTACTTACATCGTCAGATTCATAATTTTTGTCGTCTAATCCCATTATTTCATTAAAATAAGCCCGTACAGCTAAATCGGTAGCAGTTATATCACTGGTATTTGATGTAGTTGATTTAGCACCATTTTCTAAAATTGTATATAAGCCATAATATAAAGCTCTAGTTTCAAGTGATGTTCCAGCATTGCCAAAATCAAAAATTTGTTTAACCTTTACTGTACTATTTCTAGCATTATTTAAATCTACTGGATCTACGCAATATAATTTAACTTGTTTTGAATTAGCTGTCGCGTAATAATTCCAAACATGATATGGCCAATTTCCTCCTTTTATTCCTAAACTGCTTGCAGCATCACCATTCCAATTAAATGTATACTTATCACCAACATTAAATGCTTTAACACTACTATTATTAATTAAAAACATAAATAATATTAAAGACATTAAGAATAATTTTTTTAAATTTTTCATATTTCACTGCTCCTTTGTTTTTTTACAATCACAGCTACGACAACCCCACTTATAGTAATTAGCAAAATACTTCCGCCAATAACATAATATTTATTTTCTGATATAAAATTTTTAAAACTATCCCAAAAATTATCATTTTCTACATTGCTGGTTTGATTATTTTCTTTGCTAGTTATATATTGTTTTATCCTATCCATAAAAGTGCCTAAATCAATTTCATTATAAGTAACAAACTTTTGACATAAACTAAATTCAGGAATATCTGTACATAGTTCATAATTATAATATTCGTTTAATCTAGGAACTTTTAATGTAATAGTTCGCATTAATTCACCAGGGCATCCAGTATTATCACTAGTATAAACCTTAATTGTAAAATTTGTAACACTCTCAAGATTATACCAAGGAAACATAATTATATTATCCTTATCAGTAATATCATATCTATTTTTAGTTTTATCATTATCATTAGAAACTTCTAAATAAAATTTATCAGAAAGATTAGTAATAGATATATTAAAATACGTTCTTGTTGGAGGGATAAAATCAGCATTTTCATCTTCACCATCAGGAAAACCATATATACTTGGATCCAATTCTTCTTCCGCTTCCTCATATGTGCCACGCATATTAGATACTAAATTTCTTAATTCTGCTTGTTCACTTGTAGAACAAACACTTGCTGCACTAATATTTGTTATAAATACCACACTAAATAAGAAAGAAATAAACATTTTTGTTATTCTTTGCATATTGCCACCTACCTACTATTTAGTTTATCATAGATAACTATTATTTTCAATTAAAAAATTGAACTATCAATTAAATTTAAATTAATTTAATCACTCCTTTTTAGTTCTACAACCCGAAAAATATTAATATAAATGAAAAAAATAGAACTTTGCCTAATAGTTTAACACTTTATTTTATAATTTCAACTATTTTTTTTATAACTATTTATTTTTAAAAATTTGAACTATTAATTAAATTATGATATATTTATTAAGAATGGAGAATAAAAATGAAATTTTTAAAATATATTAATTATTTTAAAGGACTTCTTATCTATTTATTTTTAAATGTATTTAGCATATATTTTTTTAGTTTTTTATATCCTAATCATAAATATATTTTTAATATAATTAATTTAAGTATTCCTTTTTTAACTTGTTTTATTCTATTAATAGTTTATCGAAACTTATTTAATAATAAATTTAAAGATTATAAAAATAATTTTGCAAAATATTTTAATATAATGTTTAGATATTGGTTTGTTGGAGTAATATTAATGATTGTCTTAAATACTTTAATAAATGCTTTAACTGGAAATATTGCTATAAACGAAGAAAATAATAGAACATTATTTAGTAGTTTACCTCTTTATTCTATAATATCTACAATTATTCTTGCTCCTATAAGTGAAGAACTAGCATTTAGAGCTTCTTTTAAAGGAATTTCTAAAAATAAATATATTTATTCATTTATAACAGCCTTTATATTTGGTTTATTACATGTCATATTTAATGGTGATTTTCTATATATAGTTCCTTATTCTGCTTTAGGTTACTTTATTGCTTTAAGTTATTCCGAAACTGATAATATCTTAGTTCCTATTTCGATGCATGCTTTTCATAATACTTTATGTATTCTTCTTTTAATAGGAGGAAACCTATGAAAAAATATTTTTTTATTTTTATTATATTAATAGCAGCCTTATTTTTATATGGTAGGTATATAGAACCTCATACTATTAAAATTAAAGAATATACTATATCTAATAGTAATATTCCTGAATCTTTCAATGGTTTAAAAATAATTCATTTTTCCGATTTATTATATAAAGAAGATACTACGGAAGATGATTTAAAAAAAATAGTTGCCAAAATTAATCAATATAAACCTGATGTTATTTTTTTTACTGGTGATTTAATATATCAAAATTATCAAATAAGTGAAGATGATAAAAATTTATTAATTAAATATTTAAATAAAATGGATTGTTCGTTATATAAATATGCTGTTATAGGAGATAACGATGAAATTAATGATAATCAATATTATGATATTTTAGATAAAAGTAATTTTAAGTTATTAAATAATAATAAAGAATATTTATTTTATAAAGATATTAATCCTATTAAAATAATTGGTTTAACAAATACAATGAATATTTCTGAATTATTAATTGAGGAAGAAAACATTACTCCAATATATACTATTGTTTTAACTCATGAACCTGGAAATATAAATGAATTAAAAGATTATAATTTTGATTTGATTTTAGCGGGTCATTATCTGGGAGGAATTATTAATATTCCTTTCTATGGTGCTTTAATAAAAAAAGATCATACAGATAATTATTTAAACAATTATTATAAAATAAACAATACAGAAGTTTATATATCTAATGGCATAGGAACTGAATATTTTTCTTTTAGATTATTTAATAAACCTTCTATAAATTTTTATCGATTAAATAAAAATTAAACAGCTACTTCAATAGTAACTGTTTTTAAATTTCTTTTTGTAACTCATTTATGGTTTTTAATGATAAACCGGTTATTTCTTGAATATCACTATTTTTATATTTTCTAGTTAACATTCTTTTGGCTAGCTCTTTCTTTTCTTCACTTCGGCCTTCTTTTAGGCCTACTTCTCTACCTTTATCTATAGCTATCTCTTCAGCCCATTTACCATAAAATTCTTTGGTTTGTTCATCATTTACATATTTTTCTAACCATTCATTTAAACTCATTAAATATTCATCTCCTTCTGAGGCTCTTTTTCTTTCTTCATAACCTCTTGCTTTTAAATAGTTTAACCATCTTACCTTTTGTTCACTTTTAGTATACTTCCTTGCCTCTTCTATGTCAAGTCGATATATTTTTATCTTAAAGTTTTCTTTTAATATCGTATAGCTTAAATCATCTTCATTTATTATCTTATATATACTTTCTATCTTTTTAGGTATTCTTGTTTCTACTTTATCTACTATATTTATTTGAATTAATTGTTTTAATTTATTATATTTCTTATATCCTGCTTTATTTGATGTTGAAAATATCCTCATAGCATAATTTATTGATTTATTTAAACTTGCTAAATTAAATATTTTATAACATTCTAAATTTATTAAATAATCTTCAAATACTATTAATACATCACTTCGATATTTTTTATCTTGATATTTACTTTTCCGTAACTCACTTTCGTAATTTACTTCCATTTTTATTTTCTTTAAATATTCCATATCAAGATCTAAAAAACAAGATAGAAAATACTTTAATATATTTCGATTATCCGGATGCGTTAAAGCTTCTTTAAATAAAGTATCATCCATTAAAGTAAGATTTTTTACTTCTTCCTTAGTTACCATTTTTTCACCTTCTTTCTTTTTAAAAATAATCCTACTATAGCACACAAATATAGAAATATTTGTCGAATACGGGCGAACACTTTAATTTTTTTTAACATAAAAAAAACTTCTTTTTTAGAGAAGTTCTATAAGACGAAAATTAGAATTTAATTTTGCTATTAAAGAATCTTTTTCGTATTTATCTAGCATATCTTTAAAGTTACTATGATCCATGAAAAATAAATCTGGATAATTAATAAATATTTGAACATAAGTAGTAATACCTAAATCTTTTAAATACGCTAAATTCTTTTCCACTAATTTTTGGCTTTGTTTAATTTCATTCATTATTTTTTTAGGAGTATTGTCAATTAACTTATCAATATCATCTTTAGTAAAATCATATTTTTCTAAAAATTTCATTATGCCGCCCCTCTCATTCTACCAACGCCATTATCCATAGTTTCATTAAGTTCTAAAACTTTATCAATTTCTGTACTTAATAGTTCAACATTTCCCACTTGAAATGCATCATTAAAGACTGCGAGTAAAATTTCTTTTTCACTTAAAGCAGATAAATCAACTTTTTCTAAAGCTTTTCGAACTGCTTCTTTATCTTCATCAGCTGTTAAAGTGAAAGTTTCTAATAATTTATTACAAAGATTTAATATTCTTTCTTTTTTATTATTTTCTTCTTCATTAGGATTAGCTTCAAAATTCATAAAGCTTACTTCTTTAGGTTCTTCTTTAACTGTTTCGGTTTCTTTTTGTTTTTCAATTAAAGGTCGAACATTTTTTTCATATTCTTCTTTATCAAAGATAAAATCAGCACATAGATTAGTTTCTTCATCTCGATATGGAATATGCATCGCATCACATTCCGCCATTCTTCTAATTATTTCCGCGGTATCAGGATTAGTTAATCTTCTAGGTTTATGCCGCATATCTTGGATAAAGTTCATTTGTTCAGTTAATTCTACATAATGTTTTAATTCACGAGGTACTATTGTATAAATTATAAAACAACTTGGACTAGTTGGATAAATATCATGTTCTTCCAAAAGTTTAAAATTTTCTTCTTCCCCATTAATTAAAGAATAACTAAATTTTTCAATTTGCGCTTTATTCTTTTCTGACATTTTTCGAGTAGCAATTTCAACTTTTTCTTTTAACTCCATTCTTTATTTCTCCTTTCTAATATGCCATTAAAGGAACCTTTTTAGGATCTAAACCACTTACTTGTAAAACATTTATAGTATTAGTTAATCCATTTAAATCATATTTAACTAATATACTTGGCATCAAACATATATCTTCTACTTCTTTACCAATTGCTAATAACTTATCTAATTTTTCTTGTAATTCAGAATCATATAATATTTCATAATTTTCTAATAAAATATCTAAATCCATATTTTTACTTTTTAATATTTCAACATTTTTCTTTAGTAAATTTTCATCATAATTTTCTAATATTTTTGTAAATGCTTTAGTCGAAAATTTATCAGCATTTAAACCAATTCCAGCCATTAAGTTTTCAAGTTTTCCTTTTGCTGATTCAGCACTATCTTCAGATATCATTTCGACATTTTCAATAGTTAATTTTTCTTCTTTTGGAGCAATATTTAATGGTTCTTCTTTAATAAAATCTAATGGTTCTTTTATTTCAACTTCTTTACCATTTAATTTATTATCATATTCAAATAAAGCATCTTCAGGGAACATTAATAACTTCGCCGTTTCTCTTTGTTCTTCAGGAGTAAAATCAAATTTTTCAAGTAAAGAAACTATTTCATCACGAGTTATATTTATATTTCCATTTAAGGCTAAATTTATATATTCATTTAATTTACTTTGATTACTTAAAGCTTCATCTTTTCTAATGCCTAACTCTTCAACCATAGTTATAGCATTATTCATTTCTTTTTCAACATTATCTAATTTTTCTTTAGCACTTTCATTTTCTCGAACTACTTTTTCAATCGTTTCTGGTAATAATTTATTTACTTTAGCATTAATATTAGCTGGTTCAAAATCTATTTTTAATGCTTCAAGAACAAAAGCAAAATCATCACGATTAATGTTACTTAAAACATCCATTAATTTATTACCTTGTTCTGCCAAAATTGCTTCTTCATTTGTTAAACGATCTATTTCTTTTAATAATACTTCTTTTTCATTCTTCGTTCTTTCTTGAGTTTCAATAGCATTTTGTCTTTCTTTATTCATTTGTTTTAAAATCACACTATCTTCACCACGAAGATTATAAAGCTTATCTAATAAACCTTTTACTTCATTTGTAATCATTTTCATTTAATCACGCCCTTTATTATATTTAAATTATAACAAAAAGGTAAAAAAATGTAAATAGATAATGAAGTTTTTCACTAAAAATATGATTTTGAATATACTACCCTAGAGGAGGAATTGTTTTGAAAAAAAGAATATTATTATTCATTTTTACTTTAATTATTTTAGGATTAATTATTTTGGGAGTTAGTTTATCAGGAAAAAAAGCTAATAAAGACTTAATAAACATTCGAGTTGCCGAAGTAACCCATAGTTCCTTTTATACTCCCCTTTATGTTGCTTTAGAAAAAGGTTATTTTAAAGATGAAGGTTTAAATGTGGAATTAATCTTAACCCCAGGAGCTGATAAAGTAAGTGCTGCCGTATTATCTAATGATGTTGAAATAGGTTTCGCCGGAGCAGAATCAGCAATTTATGTTTATAATGCTCAAGAAAAAGATTATTTACAAATATTTTCGGGCTTAACCAAAAGAGATGGTCAATTCATAGTTTCTCGAAAACCAAATACCAATTTTCAATTAAAAGATTTATATGGTAAGGAAATTCTTGTTGGTCGCAGTACAGGAATGCCAGCATTGAACTTTTTAAACGCTTTAAAAAACAATAATATCGATATAGAAAAAATTAATGCTAATTATTCGGTAGAATTTGCAGCTTTATCAGGATCTTTTATTGGAGGTGTTGGCGACTTTGTTAATCTATTTGAACCTAACGCTACCGCTTTAGAAAAAGAAGGTTATGGTTATGTTGTCGCATCAGTTGGTGAACTATCGGGAGAAGTTCCCTATACAACTTTTTATGCTCGAAAAAGTTATATAAATAATAATAGTGAAATTATTGAAAAATTTACTAGAGCTATCGCTAAAGCACTAAATTATACTCTTAATAATGATAGCAAAACTTTAGCAAATGATATCATTAATCAATTTCCAGATACCGATTCTAATGATTTAGCTACTATGATAGATCGCTATAAAAAATATGATACTTGGTTAGAAAATCCTTTTGTTGATGAAAAATTATTTACTAATTTAGAAGATTTCTTAATAGATTTTGATTTAATAGATGAATATGTCCCATTTAATGACTTAGTTCATAATTTTTACCATGACTAAATTATTAGAAATTAAAAATTTAAAAAAGAATTATCATACATTAAATGGGGAAATATCAGCAATTAAAAATATTAGTTTCACGGTTAATGAAGGAGACTTTATAGCTATTGTAGGTTCCAGTGGTTGTGGTAAATCAACTTTACTTAATATTTTAGGAAATTTAGATAATTATACAGATGGAGAAATAAAATATTTTAAAGAAAATTTAAAAATAGGATATATGCTTCAAGAAGATGCCCTATTTCCTTGGCTAACGATTTTAGATAATGCTTGTCTAGGATTAGATATAACTAAAACCAAAACAAAAGAAAATGTTGATTATGTAAAAGGATTATTAAAAACCTATGGTTTAGAAGATTTTATTAATAAATATCCTTCTCAACTATCAGGAGGCATGAAACAAAGAGTTGGTTGAATACTGTGTACACACAAAAATATAAAGTAACTTATAACTAAAAATAGAAAGTTAGATAATAATAATTTGATTATTAGGGTTATTTTTTAAAGGTGTAATTTTAAAACCTTTGATTCATTGTCTAATGTTTTTGATTGTAGAGTTTCTAACACTTGATCTAAACTAAATTGTTGTTGATACATTACATATTGATTTATAGTTGCTCTTGTAGCTTCAAATTCAATTTTTGCTTTTTGATCAAAATCTAATACAGAACTACTTGTAATTTGTTGTCCATCAAAAATAATATACCAATTATCGCCAAGAAATATTGTTGCGTCTTTAGGCAATGATATACTTTCAAAATCAGTTTCATTAAGATATGAATTGATACCATTAATTTTGTTAATCTTATTAACAATATCTATATCTGGGTTATTTGTTCCTACTATTTTATTTCTTGGTCTAGTATATACTGCTTCCACATCTTTTGATTTAATATCTTTGGCTTTTAATTCATTAAAAATTCTATGTTCTTTACTAGAAGCCATACATATAAGTGGATAACATCCATAATCTGTAGAGAATGTATCATGTTTGGAATGACATTCTTGGAGATTTTCAGTACTGTTAACAAAATTTTCCCAATCTACGCTTTTTACATCCATTGGACTTCTACCAATTTTATCTTGAACCTCTTTACTTACATTAGATTCCATTTCTCTTAATGCATAACTTTTTGTTACAAATACAAAATCAATTTTATCTTGTTCTTTTTTATTTTTTTGAGATGTTTCGACAATATCATTACATGCTCGTTTAAATGTTTCAATAATTTCTAGTTTTTCGTTTCTATACACTCCTTCATAACCATATCCACCTTCATCATAGATAGTTCTTAATTGATTAATATAAACACTATTACCATTTCTAAATCCTGATGCTCTACCAATAAAGTTTCCAAAAGTATCAGTTATCTTAATAACAAATCCATTTTTGTCTAAAGCACAATAGTGTAAGAAATCATTGTCATTACCATCTATTCTAAAACAAGAATTAGTATTAATTCCTGCCAATAAAATTGTTTCATCTTGTGAATCGTACATTGAATATTTATAATTACCATAACTTCCTTTAATATAAGGAACAGTAGATTTATCTCTTTTTGTCATTTCACAAACTAATTTTTTGGCCATTCTAACAATTTCCTTTACATCATCATTAGTATAATCTAGATATCTGGATAATTTTGAAATCACATCTTTTCCTAGAATAGCAATAGATTCTTCACTGGAATATTCACTTAATTCACATAATGTTAAAACATCTTCAAATTTATTAACATCATAATTAAACATTTTTGCCAACCTAGCAATATCTGTCATATAATCAAATGTTGCGAGAATTATTTCTTTATCAATACTAATTTCTTCTAAAGTTTCATAGCTATTTATTAGTAATAGCATCCAAACTAATCCATTATTAATTACATAATTTTTCAAAATATTATATGCTTCATCATCAATAAGACTACTAGGTTCAATAAGGTCATCTTCAAAAACACAACCATTAATAAAATCTTCTAAATCAAAGTCATTTATAGCACCTTTTTGAAATTTAAAATATTCATCATTAAATGGCAAATCTTCTGCAATAGCCATTAATTCTTCATCAGTAATTGTACTATCTATTTCTAATTTTTTCGCTTCAAATATTATTTGTTGTTTTATTTTATCAAATATTTGTAATTTTTTCCTATATTCGTTATATCTAGTTATTGCTTCTTCTTCAAAAGAAGGTCCTGTATAATAATATTTATCCTTTTCAATATCATATTTAATAATATCTAAATATCTAACTAATTCTAGGTCAGTATATTTTATATAATGACTATTTAATCTATTTATTAACTTACTTGCTTCTTCATATTTTTTATAGTTGTTCCATCCATGAGGTGCTTTAATAAAAGAATCCATTTTTGAATAACTATTGTTTAAAAAATTATCTATCATACACCACAGAGTATCTTCTTCAATTTTTTCACTATATTGTTTAACAAGAACTTCTAAAAAACTACAAATATTATTATCTTTATTTTGATATAACTCTCTAAATGCTTCTTTATGTTTATGTTCTACTAACTTTTTATAAATAGTGGGATGAGTTTTTCTGGGAATAAAATATTCTTTTATATATTTAAAATATTCTTCTAATCTTTCCTTTTTAAAATTTTCTTTACTAATAGATACATATAATGCCGATAATTTAGCAATTTGGTCACGAGCATAATCTATATTACCTAACGAAATATTACTATGGATTATCGTATGATATTGTTCCATTGCTTGAAGCAGTAAATAATATTTGTCATTTAATGTTTCTTGCATTTCTTTCAAAAAATATAAGCAATTAACGGCATCATTATAATCATTTTGAATTCTTAATTCAGCACAAATTTTTCCAAAAATATTTGCATATTCATCTAAATTTTCTTCTCTATGTTCATCCCAGTCGGATTCGGCACATACTTGCAATACAGAGTTAAAACTTTTAATTGTTGGAGCTGTACTAATTGCTTTAACATAGAGTTCAATATATCTTTCAATATATTTATCAATTTCCTTAGGATAATCTTTAAATATTTGAATAAAATCACTATCATTCTTATCAAGGATATTTAATTTTTCGATAGCATATCTCATTACATCATTATCTACAAATGCAGATAATGTTTTTTTCATTAATTCTTCTTTGCTAAATTCATATCCCTTTGATATCAAATATTTAAAAACTTTAGGATGATTTCTAGCAATTTTTGATGAATAACGTAGTGTATCCATATTTTTTTTAATAGAATTTAAAACAATATCAGGATTTTCAGTTAAAACTGGGCAACTTTCTGATGATAATTCATATCCTGCTTTAATTGTTTCTCGTATCAAATCATCAAACTCTTCTTTTTTCATAGCATTCCAAGCAACATAGTTAGCAGAATTTGGTTCTTGTCTAATTGAATTCAATGCTATCGCATAATTATTTTTCAAAAATTCAGGACTATTTGATACCAAAATATATTTTTGATCTTTGACAAGATTTAAAATCTTTTGAGATAATTCTGGAGTAAATTCTTCTATAAAATTAACACTATTTATATTTCTTTCAATTGCTACATTAATACAATTTTGATTTGTAAAGATAAAATTTGGTGTGTCTTCATTAAAATAATTATCACTATTTACGAATGTCGTGATAATTAGCTGTTTTTGTTCAGACGTTAATTCAAAATTATTAGGTATTTTTCCTTTAGCAATGGCTCTAATCATTATTAAAGTATCTCTATTAAACAAACTATTATCCTCAATAATTATGTTTTTATTTTCTAATATAAAATCAAATATTTTCATCATTTCTTCATTGCTTATTTTCATCATTTATCCCTCTTTTTATAATTTACTTCTTTTTTATTATAAAATAATTGTTTAGGTTGCTCTTCAAAAAAAGTATCCATATGTGCAACTAATAAAATTGGAATATCGTCTTCAGCATAGAGAAAACCATCTTCATAAATTGGTCTCAATTTTTTTTGAAGCAAATAATTATAAATTTCAACTTTTAACTCCTCTTGAGTTAGTTTTAAAAAATAAGTTAATTTTTCCATAAAAAACACTCTTTCTCCTGAAAATTAAGTATTATAATAACACAAAATCATTATTTTGAGAATAATTTTTAATAAATCTTACTACATTTAAAGAGTTGACTTTAATAAAATAAAGACACACTAAATTGTCAAATTCATTAGTGTATCTTTAAATATTCTTTCATCCATGGTTTTTAAATTAGGACTAACTTTTATTGGAAAATCGAGATAATTTAAAATATCTTTTTCTAAATCAATTCCAGGAGCTATTTCTCTTAATTCTAAACCTTCGTTAGTTAAATAAAATACAGCCCTTTCGGTAATATACATTATTTCTTGTTTATTTTTTAATGCTTCTTTAGCGGAAAAAGTAATTTGCTTAACTTTAGGAACAAACTTTTTCTTTTCTCCTTCATTTTGAATAACTAATTTTCCCTCTATAATTTTTTCTTTTAAATTTTGAGCCATAAAGGTACCTAAAAATATAACTTTAGGGGTACTTTGGGTAATATTAATAAATCCTCCTGGTCCAGTTATTCTTGGACCGAAGGCAGAAACATTAACATTTCCCTCTTTATCAACTTCCGCTAAACCAACAATAGCCATATCTAAAGCCCCACCATTATAAGCATCAAATTGTTCGGCAGTAGCAATAACCGAATCTGGATTTAAAGATGCTCCAAAAGTAACTCCACCCACGGGAACTCCTCCGGTAGGGCCAGATTCGACGGATAAATAAATATTATCACTTACATTTTCTTCAGCAGCCACTTTGGCAACGACTTCAGGCATACCAACTCCTAAATTAACAACATTCCCTTTAGTTAATTCCATCGCGGCTCTTCGCGCACAAAGTTTTCTTTCATCAAGTTGAGGTGGTGTAATATTTTTTAAAGGGATTTTTTTATCACCAGTTATTTCTGGACGATATTGAGGTAAATTATATTCTTCCTCTCTAGTTTCTTCACTAATAACAACATAATCTACGTAAGATGCATGAATTAAAACATTTCGTGCTCTTAAAGAACCTTTAGGAACGATTCTTTTAACTTCCGCGATAACTATTCCTTTAGAATTATGAGCAGCTATGGCCATATTATATTGTTCGCCAATAACTCCTTCTTCTTCTAAAGAAATGTTGCCATCTTCATCCGCGATACTGCCTTTAATAATAGCTACATTAATGGGAAAAGTTCGGTAAAATAAACATTCTTTGCCATCAACTTTAATTAAAGATACAATATCGTCTTCCTTTTTAGCTAAATCATTAACTCGGCATCCTTCTTGGCGAGGATCCGCAAAAGTATTTAAACCAATATGCGTAATAATTCCTACTTCGTGTCCGGCTTGAGCTCGATATAAATGATTAATAACACCTAAAGGAAGAGCAAAAGTAGCAAATTGATTTTGACCAACAGCTTTGCCAAATAAACGCCCCATTCCCAAATGAGCACAAATAGCTTTTTTCACTAATCCCGGCAAAGCTAATAAATTCATGCCCACTTCTTCTTCCGTTAAATTCCCGGGACTAATGCCACATGTAACTCCAATATTACAAGGATGATGATATTTTTTAAAACTTTCATTAATTCCTTTTAATATTGTTTCACAAGAACCGGAACCTCCAGAACCAGAAATAGCTACCATATCATTATCTTTTATTAATTTACCTACTTCTTCTTTTGTTATTATTTGCATATTTTACCTCTTTCTAATTTAATTTTAGCAAATTTTTAAGCATAATAAAAGGTGGAAAAAAATCCACCATATTATTAATTACTCTTTTTTAAATAAATTGTATTATCCAATATTAATTTTACAAGTACACTAAGGATAAATGTAATTAAAACTGTTGGAATAAATACAGACCAGAAAGAGTAAATTGTAGCTGCTGTATTTTGACCATATAATCTTAATACAAAAATAGCGACAGGATAATGTAACATATAAATATACAATGAAATACTTCCTAAATAGCCAAATATTTTACTAGTATATTTATTATTTAATGCTGCCGTGAAATAATCTTTATTTAATAGAGTTAAACCAATTACTAAGATACATAATAAAGAAACTGTCCAACGGTCTAAGTTAAACCATGTTGGTTGATTAATAGTATACCATAGTAATAATGCTCCAGCAGCCATATTTAATATAGTTAACAAAAGTGTACCAGTTTCACTGAATTTATGTTTTTTCAATTTTTCAATTCCATAGTACATAATTATGCCACCTAACATACCTAGTAAAACAAAAAGTAAACCATTGTTAAAACCTAAAAAGGCCGTTTCACCAGTAGCGCTTCCGCCCATTCCATTTGTTGAGGCTAATTGAACTCCTAAAGTTGACCAACCAGTTTGAGCACCACGAGTTCCTGTATAACACCACCATCCAGCTAGGAAAATAAAACTAAATGGAGCGATTAAACCCGCTAAAAGGTCTTCATTTTTACATAATCCCCAATATAGGAAATAGCCTAAAATGATTATTGCTGAAATAAACCATAATGTTCCATTTAAATTAAAGAATTCACCACCAGCACTTCTTAAACCAACAGCATGGAATCCTAAAAATTCCCAAGCGCTATTGATAATCATTGAACAAACTTGTTGAAAACTATAATCTGGATAGAAAAACTTAGTACTTATAATTACACCTAAAATATAACCTAATATTAAAACAGGTAATAAGCCTTTTATTCTACCCCAAGTATATTCCCAAGCTCTAGATGAAGCACTCCTTTCTTGATAATTTTTTTCTTGACTCTTTTTCTTAAAATGTTTAACCATAAAGTAACCAGTTGTTAAAGTAAATATTAATAATACTTCACTAGAACCAAAAAACCAATTACTTGTTTCCATAAAGAAACCATTTGCACCATTACAACTACGAGCAATAATCCAACCAGTATGGAAACCTATTATCGCAAACGCAATAAGAAAACGCCAAAGTTCAATTGCTACATTTCTTTCGTTTTTAGCAACCTTTTTTTCCATATTTCAACACTCCTTTCTATTCATAGCCTACTTTATACTATGCTTACTATAATAATAACAAATTTAAAAATAAAAGTCTATTTCTAATTAAATTTCTAATTAAAAAAATTTATAATATATTTTAATTATGGGAGGGGTAAAATATGAAATACAATGTCATTGATATTGTAGATGTTAAAATAACCGATACTAAATTAAAAGAAATTATTAATAAGAAGTTATATAAAATCATCGAACTTTTGGAGTTTAATGTCAATACAGCCGAGTAAGTGGTATAATAGTATTGGTTATAAGTTTAACTTAAAACTTAATTGTTACCTTATGTTAGGAGGTAATGATTATGAATGAAATGGAGAGTGTTGAGAGTAAGAAAGTATTAAGAGTTGGAATTTATTTAAGATTATCTAATGAAGATAAGGACAAACTAAACAAAGATGATGATAGTGAATCTATCAAAAATCAAAGAAATATGCTTATTGACTATATTGAAAAGCATCCTGAATTTGCGTTAGTTGATGAGTATTGTGATGAAGATTTATCTGGTGCTGGAACTTATAGACCTGAATTTGAAAGACTAATTAGAGATTGTGAAAACGGAAAACTTGATATAGTTTTATGTAAAAGTCAATCAAGATTTTCAAGAGATATGGAAATTGTTGAAAAATATATCAATAATAAGTTTAAAGAATGGAATATTAGGTTTATAGGACTATCCGATAATGCTGATACTGATAATAGTGGAAACAAGAAATCAAGACAAATAAATGGACTCGTAAATGAATGGTATTTAGAAGATGTTTCAAATAATATAAGAAGTGCTTTTCATTCTAAAATGAAGCAAGGAGAATTTATTTCTCCTTTCGCCTCATTTGGTTATGAAATATCCGAAGAAGATAACAATAAATTAGTAGTCGATCCTGTTGCAGCCGAAGTGGTAAAAAATATTTATAATCTATACTTAACAGGATTAGGGTTTACAGGTATAGCAAAATACTTAAATAGTAAAAATATACCTTCCCCTTCTCTTTATAAATATCGTAAAGGTATTAAATTAAATGTTATTAGTAATAGACCTCGTGAAGAAATAAAATGGACAACAAATGCTATTAAAACAATTTTAACAAATGAAGTTTATCTAGGACATTTAATTCAAGGGAAAAGAACTACTGTTAGTTATAAAAATCACAAAATAAAACACAAAGATAAAAGTGAATGGATAAGAAAAGAAAACACTCATGAAGCAATTATAGATGAAGAAACATTTAATAAAGTTCAAGTAGCTATGAAAGAAAGAACGAAACCTATGAAAGCAACAGGTGTAGTTCATATCTTCTCTGGTAAAGTATTTTGTCTTGAATGTGGGCATTATATGAGAAAAAAGAACTCTAAAAAACACGAATATCTTTTATGTTCGGGAAATCGAGATGGATATGATGACTGTATTAATAAAGCATCTATAAGATATGATGTTCTTGTGAGTATTGTATTAGATGCCATTAATGAGAAAATTCAAAAATTCTATGATGAAGAAGAATTAGAAAATTTGGATTCAGCAACAAAGGAAAATAGATTTAATAAAAAAATTAAAGCATTAGAACATCAAAAAATGGATATTGAAAAACAAATATCTAAAACAAGAAACTATTTAAAAAATCTTTATGAAGATAAGGTAAATGGTGTTATTACTGCTGAACAATTTAAAGATTTAGTTGTAGAATACAACAAGAATGAAGATGTATATAACGATCAAATTAAATCTATTAATAACGAAATTGCTTATTATCAAATGAAAGAAGAATCTTCAAAAAATAATAAAGAAATATTTAGTAAATATCAAAAATTAGATGAACTTAATCGAGTTATTGTTGATGAATTTATTGATAAAATTTATATTGGTAAGTTGAGAGTTGAAACAAATAGTAGAGATATTCAAATTAAATGGAATTTTTAATATCTCTCTACTATTACATAACCAAATATTATACGAAAGGATGTGAAAAAAATGGAACATAACAAACTAGAAACCATTACTAATTTATTTGAAGGTAAGGAAATAAGAAGTATCTGGGATAGTGAAAAAGAAGATTATTATTTTAGTGTCGTTGATGTTATTGGTGTATTAACTGATAGTAAAGATGCGAGTGATTATTGGACTACTCTAAAAAGAAGATTAACTAATGATGAAGGAAGTGAACTTCCGACAAATTGTCGGAGTTTGAAATTCAAAGCAAAAGATGGAAAAATGAGAAATACCGATACTTTAGATACCAAAGGAATTTTAAGACTAATTGAATCAGTTCCTTCGCCAAAAGCAGAGCCGTTTAAGGTCTGGCTTGCTAATTTAGGTAGTGAAAGAATTGATGAAGTATTCGATCCAGAAATTGCCATTAATAGAGCTGTTAATTATTATAGAAGATTAGGTTACAGTGATGAATGGATTAAAAAAAGACTAAACGGAATTGTTGATAGATTTAAACTAACTGATATATGGAAAGATGGAGGCATTGAAAAACCTGTTGAATATGCTATGCTTACTAACGAAATATATAAAGGTTGGTCTGGTATGAAAGCAAGCGAATATAAAGCATATAAAGGCATAAGAAAAGAAAGTTTGAGAGATAATATGACTGATATAGAAGTTATTCTCACTGATTTAGGAGAAGTTGCTACTCGTGATATAGCAACAACTGAACATCCACAAGGATTTAGTGAAAATATGAAAGTTGCTGCACGAGGTGGACAAGTTGCTAATGATGCGAGAATTTCATACGAACAAGCAACTAAAAAATCAGCAATATCAAATAAAAATGCACTTAACTACCAATATAAAGATGAAACCAAACAAATTGAAAATAAATAATTAAATTTCAATTGTTGTAAAATTTTCAATAACCTAAAACAATAACTAAAAAATGAAAAAATATAGGTTGTGTTAGAACACACCTTGCAAATCCTTATTTTATAAGGATTTAATAAAGTTCCAAAAAAATCAAGTAAACTTATAAGTTAAACTTTTTAAAAAAATTATTCTAAATAGTTAAAAAATAAGTCTGTATCAGACCACACGCAAGCCCCTATAAATAAAGGAAAAAAATGAAAATGTGTCTATACTACACTCAAAGAGTTGCTTTAATAAGAACACTCGCTATTAAACCGGATATTTTATTATTAGATGAACCATTTTCTGCTTTAGATTATCAATCCCGTCTCGCAGTTAGCAATGATGTTTATAAAATAATAAAAAAAGAAAATAAAACAGTAATTATGATAACTCATGACATTGCCGAAGCAATTTCCTTAGCTAAAAAAATCATTGTTCTATCTAAAAGACCAGCAACTATTAAAACAGTCTATGAAGTTAAATTAAAAAATCCTCTTGATCCTATTAATAACCGTCAAGATGAAAATTTTTCCTATTACTACGAAAAAATATGGAAGGATTTAGATATTAATGTCTGAGGAACAAAAATTATATTTACGAAAAATTAAAAAACAAAAAATATTAATTGTTTTTATACAAATATTTATAATTATTCTATTTTTCTTTTTTTGGGAACTAGGAGCTAGATTAAATATTATTAATGAATTTATTTTTTCTAGTCCTAGTAAAATAATAAATACTATTATTAATTTAATTATTACTAATAATTTATTTAATCATATTTTAGCAACATTATATGAAATAATTATTGCTTTTATTTTAGGTATATTTCTAGGATTTTTTATAGCAATTATTCTTTATGAATTTCCTATTATTGCTAAAATAATAGATCCTTTTTTAACTATGTTAAATAGTTTACCCAAAGTTGCTTTAGGGCCTTTAATAATTATTATTGCCGGAGCTAATATAAAAAGTGTTATTGTAATGGCTTTACTTATAAATTTAATTATCAGTATTATTACAATATATAATGGTTTTATCAATACTGATATTCATAAATTAAAATTATTAGATTCTTTTAAAGCAACAAAATATCAAAAATTAACTAAATTAATTATTCCTGAATCATATAACACGATAATATCCAGTTTAAAATTAAATATTTCAATGAGTCAAATTGGGGTTATTATGGGCGAATTTTTAGTTAGTAAAGAAGGTATTGGTTATTTAATTATTTATGGTACTCAAGTATTTAATCTAAGTTTAGTTATGAGTGGAATTTTAATTTTAATAATTATTTCTTTTGTCCTTTATAAATTAGTAACTTACTTAGAAAATTATTTACTTAAAAATAGATCCTAAGAAATTTATTATTCTTAGGATTTTTTTACTTATAATTTAAATATTTAATATTATTTTCTGACAGTATTTTTATTTGAGAAATAGCAATTTTATTTAATCTTTCAAGTCTTTCAGCTTGAGTTAGTCCATAATTAATAAATACTGAATTTAAATTTTCTAAATTTGCTAAACATATAAGTTCATCAATAGAAGCATAATCCCTCATATTACCTTTTAAATTATTATTTTTTTCTCTCCATTCTTTAACACTAATCTTATAACTATTTAAACCCTTGACTTTTAATTATGGCGAACTTGCCATAATTAAAATTAGGATTAGGAATTTCTTCCCAAATTTCTAAAAATTCAATAGTATTTCTATTGCAAAATATATTCTGTATTTTTGACATTCCAACTTTTTACATACTCATTTACTACTGATTTTCACTCTGTTGTCATATTGTCTTATCATTTTTTCATCTAGATAGCTTATAATCAGTTTGTTTTTTTTTGGCTCCTGAACCTATTTCTATCATTTTTCCCACTTGGCAAAAATGGTCGTCAATATGATTATTACTTTTTTCACAAGTTATTTTAGCATTATCTATAACATTATTGAATTTATCCCATCTTTTATATTCAAGCACTGCCATCAGTTCTCTAGCATACCAATATTCATTACCATATTCATTAAATATGTTTTATACTTTCAAATATTTCAGTAGTTTCTTCAATTTTTATAATTTCTTGCATTTTGATTATCCCCCAATCCTATCACTTATTAGCATTTTATTATTAAAACGTTTGTTCATCAATGATTTTTTTATCTTTTGAAACTAAATTACTAATAATTTCTTATTAGCTTTAATAATCATATAGATGGACATAGTTGTATTTATTAAACAGACAACAAAACCCATAATACTAGTCATTAACATTTTAAATTCAATATCATTTGTTCCAAATTGGGAAACCATAGCAACTTCTAAAGAAATCATCGAAATCATGGCAACAGTTAAGTTAATACATTTACTTGAAGCTAAAAGAGGACTATGATCTTTTCGATATTTGATTACATTTATTATAGCACTTATAATTAGATAAAAATCATACATAGCAACAATATAGATAATAAATCCAGCATAAGCTATTTCTTCTTGTTGTCTAATTATTAAAATAATCATACCAGTTAATATTAAATTTAAAAATAATAAAATTATACCCGTCATTCTTAATTTTTTATATTCGCTTTTTAATTTTTTACCAACTTCATTTTTTATATCTTTTACAATAGATAATTTCATTAAACAAAGAATCAAATAGTAGACTGCAAAAGTAATAAACCACCACGACATATAATATATTCCTGTTCCTAATTTAAAAATACCATATACAAAATGAAGTAAAGTAGCAAATGCTAGACTATATTTTGTTATTAAAAGTTCGTGGTTTTTATATAACTCATAAGGTTTAGATTTCTTAATAGCCTTATTACTAAATTCACATATCTTACAAAACCAAATAATAAATATAATTAAGGCATAGGTGGATAAAAGATAACTTATATAAGCAAGTGGTGTATTTTCTAAATGACAACTAAAAACATAAATTAGTAATCCAAAAGCCAAATTAAATAAGAAAAAGCCAATTATTTTATTAGGCACAAATAATTTGTTTAATATCTTTTTCATATCACACCTCTAACTATATATAATTATATCATTAAAAGAAAAAAGGAAGAATATTCTTCCAAGTAGATTACTAATCTTTGTTACCTTTTAAATAAGAATATATTGGGTAGTTAAGTACACAAATAAGTAAACCAACAATGCCTGTTACGATACCTATTAGTAAATCAGTTTTGGATGGATCTCCAACCATTACTTTACTCATACCAAATCCCATTACTAATGCCCCAACTATTCCGATTATCCAATTGAATACTATTCCCCAATTTATAGGTCCGTGTTCTTTTTTAGGATGATTACTTCTATAAACAGGAATAATACAAAGTAGAATGATAAATCCTAAAATTGCTACAACAACTCCTGCCTTTAATAAATCCCATTCAGGTATTAAACACATCGATATACCTATTCCAAATACCAAGCCACCAATAGTTCCTAAAATAATTTCTAATAAAGTTTCTTTTTTCATAATTTCCTCCTATACTTTATTTATTTAATTTTTCTTGTTGCTTTTCTTTTAATTCTTCTTGTTCTTTTTGTAATCTCATCTTTGCTTCTTCGATCGTTTCTCCATCTTTTTTTAAGAAAGTATCAACAAACTTATCTTCTATCTTTTGGTATCCTCCAACAACGGTTTCTTCAATTTTTTTGTAACTACCAACAACAGCATCTTCTATTTTTTTATTAGCATCTACTATTTTGGACATAATTATCACTCCTTTTTAATAACTAGACACTTGTCTTTTTATTACAATTTTAGTATAATCTTATAAAATAAGAAAAACAATCAACAATTTATCGTCATTTGTCCAATTAAAAGGAGAAAATATATGAATACCCCAAATAATAAAAGAAAAAAAGAAACTAAAGATAAAATAAATAAAGTATTTATAAATTTATTACAAACTAAAGAAATAAATGAAATTTCCGTTACAGATATTTGCAAATTAGCCAAAATAAATCGTTCTACTTTTTATGTCAATTATCTTGATATTTATGATCTAGCGGACAAAATCGGCCAAGAATTAGAGCAAGATGTTTTATCTTTATATCAAGAAGAAAGAGAAACAAATCATAATTCTAATAACTTTTTAAAACTATTCAAACATATAAAAGATAATCAATTGTTTTATAAAACTTATTTTAAATTAAAAATGGATCAAAACTTTATAACTCAAGAATATGATTATCATTTATCAAAAAAATTATATGATGATAAATATATAGACTATCATATGGAATTTTTTAAGGCAGGACTTAATGCTATTATTAAAAAGTGGCTTAGTAATGAATGCAAGGAATCACCAGAAGAAATTGAAAATATT
Source organism: uncultured Bacilli bacterium (assembly GCA_947628585.1). Taxonomy (GTDB): domain Bacteria; phylum Bacillota_I; class Bacilli_A; order RF39; family UBA660; genus Onthocola_B. The sequence goes on from CANRAL010000002.1 coordinate 34,381, forward strand.
TTAAAAAGTGAATATAAAAATAAAAATTTAATTTAAAATAAACCCCATTCGGCAAATTTTTCAAAACCACCAATGTTTTTTATATATTCCCAAGCTTCATCAACAATTTGGCAATAAGGTTTACCATCTATTAAAGTATCTCCAATAGCACAACTAATTTCTACTTTTTTCTTTAATTCTTGAGCTTTTTTAAAAGCATAAATATTTAAAGAAACATCAGCTTTAGATAAATCTTTGCCATGTAATCCACCACCAGTAATACTATGTCCCATATCGGAACCTAATTTTCTATTAGTTGCTCCACTATCTACATTTATACCACCCGTCCAATAACCTAAAGGATTAATAATAGCCTTTGAATAATCTTTAACTAAATCGCTTTCTAAAGCATGACTTTGGCAAATAATTAATTTATTTTGATCTAAAATATATTTGCCATCATAAGGATATTTTTGATATATTTTTCGCGCAATTGTTGCTAATTTTATTTCTTCTTTAGTTAATGGTTCTCCTTTAAAAATTCCATTATCACCACATCTAATTTCATTTTCTTGATTTATTGCTAAATGTTTATCTTGTTTATAAATTTTTAAATCTAATGTAATATCTCCCGCGATTCTTTTAATAATTTTTTTAATTTCCCCTTTTAAAAATTGTTCGGAAGTTTCTATTATGATATGACAAATACCATGACCAATTAAAACTTCAACTGCTACCTTAGGATTCTTATTCTTTGTATAAGCAAGGTCAACTATAGCCCCCGCGATACGATCAGCTATCTTATCAGGATGACTTGGATTTACTTTTTCAATCATTATTAACACTCCTTCCATCAAAAGTAAATTAGTCATTAAAATTGCTTTTTCATAAATACTCCTTTCTCGCATCTCATAAAAAAACACCCAAGATAACCTTGAGTATTAAAGTTATCTTATAGATCTAGCATTACCACCTAATTTAATAGGTTGGTGCGACTTCATAGGGCTAGTCCCTCCATCGCTCTTTATAAGATGTTGAAATAATTATAACAATTTAATTAACGATATGCAAATTATTTTTCAAATTTAACATTAATAGTACCCCTACCTAAATCAACCAAATTATCAATATGGCCTATTTTCGTGTAGCTATAATTTGTTTCAAATGATTTGTAAAAAATAACTAAACAATCATTTCCATAAAGCATTATATCTCCCTTGGTAATTTGTTTAGGATTTATAGAATTTGTAGGTAATTCATAATCTAAATAAACATACTTTTCATTGCCATTAAGTTCTTGCATATTAAATTCTTGAGGCAATTTATTTATAAAGGCTTTTGTCGTTTCATTATCCAAAACTGTTACTTCATAAATTATTCCATTTATATTTACTTTAATATTTTCCATATATTCCTCATTATTATTAATACTATTTGAATTATTATTTATATTTTTATTAGTTAATTTATAGGTAATAAAACCTATTACCAGAAAAAGAAAAATTAAAACTATAATTATTATTTTTTTCATAATCTATTCTTTATTTCTTAACTTTTTTATATATAAAGTAAGAAGTTCCTCCTATAAGCGAAGTTGACGCTAAAAAAGATAATATATTTGGATTTTCTTCAGTATTGGTAATCTCGGGCTTTTCTTCCTCTTCTATAATTTCAGTTTTAGGTAAAAAGGCTCTATTAACAAATATTGAATAATCTTGTTCTTCACCGTTTTCCGCTTTTACTCTAATAATTATTTCATTATATCCTTCTTTTAAGTCCTTATTTCCTATGATTTCAGCAGTTGACATATCATCTTCTAAAACATAATCAATATCCAACTCATTTTTATCATTAGGAATATTAAAAATATCACTTTTATATGCATTAAATAATACTTCTTTACCATCGACCATTATTTTTATATTTTTATTATTACTTAATATTTTTTCTCGCGTAATATTTAAACTATATTCTTTAACATTACCATTTTCCGCGGTTACTTTTATTTTAATAAGGTTTTCCCCAATTGTTAATTTAGGATTACTTAAATAATTAATTTGAGCTTTGGTATCATTAGCCACAGCTAAAATTTTTACACTTTCTTTTATAGTACTATAATCCATATTACTAAGAATTGGAATTTCTTCATCATCAATAGTTATTTTTTTTAAGGTATTATCACTACTTTTAGGTTTCTCCGTAATAGTCGGTTTTTGATTTTCAGAACTAGAGTTACTTGAGGAATTATTGTTAGTAGAGCCAGATGAACTACTACTTGAACTATTAGAGCAACCTCCATGATGAGAGCAGCATCCTTGATGACAATCATCACAACTCTTACTTATTGTTCCATCATTACAAACAATTCTTGCCATAACAGACATTGGATAAAATAAGATTATCAAAAATACACTAATCCAACAAATAACTTTTTTCATTTTTTCACCACAACTATTAATAACATTATAAAACATTTATTAAAGATTCGCAAAAAATAATTTTGGTTATTCTTTACAAAAATTAAGTAACTTATTTATTGTAACTTTTTCATTAGATTTTATCACCCAATATTCATTAACTTCATCATAATTACACCGATATACATCATAAAAAGGGGTATTATAATAAATAACATTACCAGTGGTAGTAGTTATAATTCTAAACATTGGGGCTTCATCATTTAATTTTACATTTAGATAATCAATAAATAATAAAAATCCCATACTACATATAAAAATTAAAAAAGTAATTAGTAATCGTTTATACCATTTAAAAGTTGACATTGTTCGAAAAATACCAACCATAGATATTAATAAACCTAAAATAGAATAAATACTTCCCCAACTACTTTCACTAGGAAATATCATAATTGCAGATAGGGTAATAAATAAGCCAAAGACAATAATTATTAAAGATACAATTTGCTTATACTTTTGAATTTTTTGTTTAGAATAATTAAGCGTATTAGCAATATTTTCTTCAAATTTTTCTTGATAATTATCTTGTTTTAATTTTTCGCCACTTAGTAATTCATTAACCGTTATTTCAAGTATTTCACATAAAGGAATAAATAAAGATACATCTGGCATATTTCGGCCATTTTCCCAATTGCCAATTGTTTTGTCGGATACCCCTAACAAAGTAGCTAATTCTTGTTGGGTTAATTTTTTAAAATGCCTCCTTTCATTAATAAATTTACCAATTTTTTCTTGATTCATTTTTTCTCCTTTCCCTTATAATAATACAAATTTTTTTAAAATTTAACAGGAAATAAAACAAGGGTTCTATTTATTTTAGAACTTGTCTAGTCTAATATAATTTACAAAAGTGGCCAAACCCCATAGATTATAAATGAGGGAGGAAATAAATGAATTATTACAATACGGCTTTACAAAAAATTAAATGTGCTCAGCAACAATTTAGTACAGCAGGTTGTTGCTGTATAGGAAATATTGGACCAACTGGGCCAACTGGACCTCAAGGGCCAGCGACAATTACTGTAGGGACCACAACTACAGGAGCACCCGGTACTCCAGCCTCAGTTGTTAATGTCGGAACAACCGAAAATGCCATTTTAAATTTTACAATTCCTGAAGGAATAACCGGACCAACTGGGCCAACTGGTGCGACAGGTGCAACTGTATATAGTAAAAAGTGGCACTTTTATTAATATGTCAAAAATTGGATGTCAATCGGCTAGATATTTATTTACAGTTAACATATATTATTATATAATGCTATTAAGAAATTAATTTAGAAAGGAATTTGAAAAAATGAAAAAAATGTCAGACAAAGCAATTAAAGGATTACTTTTTGCTTCGGGAGTTGTTACCGCGGGAATTTGTACTCTAGCTATTAAAAACAATACATTTGATACAGATAATAAAGATACTTTAAATCTAGTTGAAAATGAAGTAATGGGAGTTGAAAATGCTAATCTTTTAGAACAAGCTCAAAAAGAAGTTGATGAAGCCCAAGCTCAAGTAAAGATGGCTGATGTTGAATTACAAGAAGCCACAAAAGAACAAGAAGCGGCTGAAGCAGAAGTTAAAAATGCTACAGAAGTTTTTGAAAAAGCTCAAAAAGCCAAAAGTGAAGCGGAAGCTCAAGTAAAAGCTGCTAAAACAGAAGAAGAAAGAAGAGTAGCGGAAGAAAAAGTTAAAGCTGTTGAAGCGCAAATAGAAAAAGCAGAAAGTGCTAAAAAGGCAGCGGAAGCTAAAGTTCAAACAGCTGTAGAAAATACTAAAAAAGCGGAAAATGTAAAAAAAGAAGCGGAAAAATTAGTTCAAAAAGCTGAAGATAATAAAAAGAGTGTTGAAGAACAAGTAAAAAAAGAACAAGCTCAAAATATTATTACAGAAGATGAAACAAAGAAAACAGAAACTAATGTTGAACAAGTAAAAGAAACTGAAGTAAAACAAACAGAAACTAAACAAGTTGAAACAAAAAAAGTCGAAGAACCTAAAAAGTCCGAAGAAGTTAAAAAATCTGAAGAATCTACATCCGAAAATAGAACTTTACCTCAATGGGCACTAGATGCTGCAGCAAGAAGTGAACAAGCGGCAAAAGAAGAAGAAGCTAAAAGAGAAGCCCAAAAAGCTATAGATAAAGCCAATGCTGAGGCGGAAAGAAAAGCTCAAGAAGAGGAAGAAGAAAGATTAAGACAAGAACGCGAAGCTTGGGAAAAAGAAATCCAAAGACAAAGTGAAGAAGTTAATAGTCGGACTAATGAAAGTAAAGAAGATTTACCGGGAGATAGAACATTTACATTTAAAAGTGCTCCATCTAATGCTGAAGAAGAAAGATACATTCAATCTTTAGATAGAGTTATATCAAATGTTAGTGAAGTTGTTGATACGCATTCAAAAATAACTGTTGATAAAACAAGCAACCTTGCTAAAGGCCAAATTTGGTGGGTTGAAATGAGTTGTAATCTAACAATGTGTGAAGGATTCCCAGGACATTTCAATACTGCTAAAGTAAGTGTAAGACTTGAAGGATTACGTGATTCTGTAAATAATATTACCCTTACAGCGCCAACTGCTAAAGCAGGTTATAGATTTGTAGGATGGAAAACTTATACAGTTAGATATAATAATGAAATTAATATAAGAGGATACGAAGCTGTATACGAAAAAATGTAATATAATTAATTTAAAGAAGGTAATTTAAACTATCTTCTTTTTTTTGGCTTTAAAAATATTTATTCAGAATAAAATATTATCAAAGGAGGTTTATTATGAATGTTATAAGTCATTTTAATGCTAAAGGAGAAAAATTAACAATAATAATTGAAGAATTATTAAAAGAATATTATAAAAATATATAAAATTATTATGTATGATAATTTTTTAAGATTTGTAAATGTAATAAACTATGTTATTTATGCTCGTCTTTCTAAAGAAGAACAAGGGAAAAGTCCTGAGGAACAAAGTCGAAGTATAAAAAATCAAATAAAAGTATGCCAAAATTACATTGAAGAAGAAAAAAAGACTTATCCTAATTGTAAATTTATAGAAGTAGCTATTTTAAAAGATGATGGAATATCGGGAACAACATTTAATAGAGAAAATTTTAATGAACTGGTAAAATTAATTGAACAAAAACAAATAAATATGGTTATAACTAAAGACTTATCAAGACTTGGTAGAGACCATATTCAAACCGATGATTATATTGAAAAATGGTTTCCCGAACATAATGTTCGTTATGTTTCTATCATGGAAAATATTGATACTTATGTCGATTCTGTAAGTAATGAAATTGCCCCGATTATCAACTGGAGTAATGAAAACTTTGCTAGACAAACTTCTAAAAAGATTAAAAAAACATTTAAAGAATATCGTCAGGAAGGAAAATGGACTGGAGGAGAAATTCCATTAGGTTATAAAAAAGATCCTCATAATAAATATCATTTTATAGTAGATGAAAAAGGTAAAGAAATTGTAGAAAGAATATTTAATTTAGCTTTGGAAAACAATAGTATTGAAAAAATTACTAAAATTCTTACAAAAGAAAATGTTCCCCTTCCCTCTTTAGTAAAGAAAAATGCAAGAAAACTAAGGGTTAATATTTGGTCTAGTAATACTATTAAAGCTATTTTACAAAATGAAATGTATTTAGGACATATGGTTCAAGGAAAAACAACTCGTTTAAATCATAAATCAAAAAAAATTATATATCTTCCTAAAAATCAATGGACTATTGTTAAAAATACCCATGAACCGATAATTGATATTAATACATTTAATAATGTTCAATTATTATTTAAGGCTAGTAAAAATAAATCTTTTAAATCATTAGATTATCTTTTAAAAGGATTAATAAAATGTAAGGAATGCCAACATAGAATTAGTTTACAAACTTACCCCAAAAGAAAAAAATGTTATACAATATGTAATTATTATCGAAAATATGGTAGCAAAAAAAATGTATGTACTGCCCATAGATTTAATTACAAAGATTTAGAAAATTTAATTTTAACCAATATTAAAGAAGAATGTTTTTCCCATATTGATAAAAATAATTTAATAAATATAATTAAAAATTATCAAAAAAATAATCAAACAATAAATAATATTAAAAATAATATAAATAAAAGTAATCAAGAAATTACTAAATTAAAAAACCAAATTAATCAAATTTATAATGATAAATTAGAAGGAATTATTACTAAAGAACAATATCAAAATATAACCAAAAATAAATATGAATCTCTGGAATATGAAAAAAAGAAATTACTTTGGCAAAATAATCAATTAGCTAAAATAGTAAAAAAGCAAAGTATGAACCAAAACTATACAAAAATTATTGATGATTTTTTATCTTTAAAAAATCCTTATAGATTAATTATATTAAATTTAATTGATGTAATCTATTTAAGTGAAAATGGGAATATAGATATTTATTACAAAATTCAAAAACCTTTATAGTGCCACTTTTATATATTTACAACAGGACCAGTAGGGCCTGCACCAACTTTAGCGGTCGGTCCTGTAACTACTCTACCACCAGAATCAGAAGCCACAGTTGGTATTACGGGTCAAGATGGTAATTATACTTTAACCTTTTCAATACCTCAAGGGGCAACTGGCGAAACGGGTCCAACTGGAGCTACTGGCAATGGCTTAGCTGCCTATGGAGGCTTGTATAATGCCACTCCTAATGATACTTTAACCTTTACAGATGGTAATGCTACGGAAGTTACTTTAGGCACTGCAATGACTGATGTTAATATTACCGCGAATGGAAATGAAATAACTATTATCGAACCTGGTGACTACGAAATATCTTATGTTTTAACTGTAACATCTACAGCTGGAGCTAATAATGTAGAGTTTGGGGTTCGACAAAATGATGTTGATATAACAGCTACTGAAGTAACTAAAAATTTAACGAGCAATACGCCCATCACTTTCAGTGGTAATGTTATTCTTAATCTTGGGGCAACAGATACAATTGATATGCAATTAACTAATCCGGCAGCTTCAGGAAATGTGGCTATTAATGAAGCTACATTAGTTGTTAAAAAATTAAGTACTGCTACTCCTACAAATTAATTTAAAAAGACAAGTTTTATCCTTGTCTTTATCTTTTTATTGAATTTTTTAAATACCCATCTACTTCTTCTTTAATAGGTATTTCTTTAATAGTTTTATATAAAAATTTAGCATTTATAGCTTCTATCATTGATCTTTCTTCTAAAAATTTAGCAAAACCTCTTACATCAACATTATTAATAAAATCATAATATTGTTCAGTTTCTTTTTCACTTATTACAACTGGGGCATAACCTTCATGAAAGAAATGAATATTCATTATAGTTCGACATAGTCTTTTATTACCATCTTCAAAAGGATGAATTCGCATCAAAGCAATGTGAAACATAGCCTCTTTTTCATACACGTTATCTAAAGCAGACCAAACATTATAATAATTATTTAATAAATTATATAATTCATAATAAATCCTTTGAGGTGGTACAACTTCCCAATTAACATTAAAACGAGCGATAACATTTATTTTACGAAAATCAGCAATTCCATTATGTTCATTTATAATATTGCCAATTTTTTGAATATCCGCGGGGCTCATTTTTTCCAAAGATGACAAAGCCATTTTAAAAGCTTTAAGTAAACTATCAATCATATTTTGTCTTTTTTCTTCATTATCACTATGTTCAACATCTTCAATTGAATAAACAAAGCGATCTAAAAAATTATCTAAATAGATATTTCGAAATTCTTCGTCTTGCAATATTTTGCGATATATTTCCAATGCGGTAGTACTCACTAATATCACCACCCAATTATATTATAACATGTTTTTAAACTTTTTGCATAGATTTTAAAGAAAGAAGGAATTTTTTATAAAAATATGTGTATATGCTATATCTAAAAACGAAGAAAAATTTGTTGATCGTTGGTATAATTCTATTAAAGATGCTGATGAAATAATTGTTTTAGATACTGGTTCAACTGATAAAACTATAGAAAAGTTAAAAAAATATAATATTAAGGTTTTTGAACAAGAAATAAAACCATGGCGTTTTGATAATGCCCGTAATTTATCACTAGACTTAGTTCCGAGCGATACTGACGTTTGCATTTGTTTAGATTTAGATGAAGTTATTTTGCCGGGTTGGCGCGAAGAAATAGAAAAAATTTGGCAAAAAGATACTACGCGTTTACGATACATTTATAATTGGTATTTGGAAAATGATATTCCTAAAGTATCTTTTTACTCGGAAAAAATTCATTGTCGAAATAATTTTAGATGGGTTAATCCCGTTCATGAAATTTTAAAATATGAGGGAGAAGAAAAACAAATATATACTAATAATTTAATAATTAATCATTACCCAGACCGAAGTAAATCGCGAAGCAATTATTTACCCCTTCTAGAACTAAGTGTTAAAGAAAATCCTCAAAACGACCGAAATATGCATTATTTAGGAAGAGAATATATGTATTATGGTAAATGGAATGAAGCAATTGATACATTAATTAAACATTTAAAACTCAAAACGGCAACATGGAAAGATGAAAGATGTGCATCTATGCGCTTTATATCTCGTTGTTATAAAAACTTAAATCGTTTTGATGAAGCCGAAATGTGGTTAAAAAAGGCAATCAATGAAGCTCCTTATTTAAGAGATCCCTATGTAGAAATGGCTATGTTAAAATATGCTTTTGAAGATTATTCGGGAATCATTGAATATGGTGAAAAAGCCTTAAAAATTAAACAAAATAAAAAAACTTATATCAATGAAATATTTAGCTGGGATGAAACGATTAATGACTTACTTTCCCTTGCCTACTTTAATATTCACGATATTGATAAAGCTATAAAAAATGCTAAAGATGCTTTAAAAATAAATTCCCAAAACGAAAGAATTAAAGAAAATTTAAAAATATTTAAAGAAACTAAGAAAAAAATAGAAAAATAAAAACTGTCAATCGAATTTATTTCATGACAGTTTTTTACTTTATTATATTTTACTAACTTGATATATTTCCACATCAACTGTGGTTTCTTGACCAAATAAATCAATAACAATATTAAGCCGATTATTTTCTAAATCAATGTTTTCAACTTTACCAATCATACCATTAAATGGTCCGTCAACGATACTAACTTGATCACCAACATTAAGTTCTTTTTCCGCATTTACTCTACTCATACCCATACTAGCTAAAATGCGATCAATTTCTTGAGGTAATAAAGGAGTTGGTTTAGCCCCTTTACCAGATGAACCAATAAATCCAGTTACTCCTGGAGTATTACGAATCATTAACCAAGCTTCATCGGACATAATCATTTCTACTAAAACATAACCAGGAAACATTTTTTTAACTTTTTCTTTTCTTACTCCATTTTTTACTTCTACTTCCGTAGTTTCAGGAATAATAATACGAAAAATATTATCTTGCATGTTCATTGATTCAATTTTTGCTTCTAATTTTTCTTTTACTTTACTTTCATGTCCCGAATAAGTATTAACAACATACCATTGTTTTTCCATTAAACAAACATCCCCTTTATCCAAGACATAATTAAGTTAAGTACGATAAAGAATAAGCAAATAAATATACAAAAAACTATTGTAGCAATGGAATATTTCACAACTTCCTTTAATGAAGGCCATTTTACTAACTTCATTTCTTTTCTAACTTTGCTAAAATAATTTTCTTTTTTAGCTTTTTTCTTTTTTGCCATATAATCCTCCAATAAAAAAACACCTTCGTGCTTGTATATAATATAACATATAAAATATTGATAATCAATACTTTTATTTAATTTTATTAATCTAAATTTTTTTCACGTTCCTTTAAAATTGTTTTAACTTTATTTTTTATTCTTTGCATAGCATTATCTATTTGCTTGCTATCTTTTTTTAAAATAATTGCTATTTGACGATAATTAAATCCATCTATCATATATTTAAAAACTTCTAATTCTAATTTAGATAATTCCTTGGTAATATTTTCTAATAATTCTTGGTATGTTTCTTCTGAAGTAATATTATATAAAGGATCATTACGATTTCCATCACTAATTAAATCTAGTAAAGGTAAACCAAATTTTTCATAAACATAATCTAACGAATAAGAATCTTTTTCATTTAAATACTTAAAGGATTTAGCCTTTTCAAAACATTTCTTGATACTTCTTTTGACACATAAATTTATAAATGTTGGTAAAGAAGCTTTCTTGTCTTGTTGATAATAATTTAAAGCATCGGAAAAACCATATAAAGCAGCGCTTTCAAAATCTTTATAATCTATTTTCAAAGTTTTAGCCATCTTACTATATTTTTTGATATTAATATCAATAATAAAATGATAACGACTATAAATAATATCTCTAGCTGCTTCATTTTCCTCTAATAAAAGAGCAAATAATTCATCGTCAGTTATATCTTTTAAATCCAACTTAATCCCTCATTTCATAAATTAAAATTCCAGCAGCTACAGAAGCATTTAAACTTTCGACTTTTTTATTAATTGGTATGTTTACACATAAATCAGAATTTTCTTTTACTAAGCGACTAATTCCCTTTCCTTCATTACCAATTATTAAAACTTTTTTTAAAGCATAATCAACTTCTTTATAATTAGTTCCTTCCATATCCGTTGCATAAATAAAATAACCTTCTTTTTTTAATTTTTTAATCGCATCTACCAAATTACTAACCATAACAATTTTAATATTTTCAATTGTTCCTGAACTAACCTTTACTACTGTCGAATTAACATTAATGCTACGATCTTTAGGAATAATAATTTCTTTTATCCCCGCGGCCACACAAGTTCTTATTATAGCGCCAAAATTATGAGGATCTTCTAAATGATCTAACATAACTACAAAATTACCTTCAATATCATTTAAATTATAATATTCATATTCATAGACATCCAAAACTATACCTTGATGATTTCCTTTAACTAATTTATCTAAAAAATCTTTATTTTTTAATTCGTATTTAATTTTTTTTGTTTTTAATAAAGGTATAATTTCTTTACGGGAACAATATGCCTTTTTTACTTTTTTACCATCTATTTCTTTTAAAACATTTAATCCAAATATTAACATAATCTGCCTCTTCTTTATTAATAATAATTATATCAAAAAATATTTAATAACCCAACCTTTTTTACAAGTCTTTTATTATATAGATTTATTTTTAAATAGCAAGGTTTTCGACAAAATAAGACAATTTAAATATTATTCATATACTATCATGGGAGGTAATATGAATTTTGATTATCAATTTGGAAATAAGTATTATAAATATAGCGATGATGTTGGTTTAGAATTAACAAAATATAAAATTTTGGCTCCAGCCCAATCTCAAGATAAACAACCAGGATTAGAATACATTATGAAACCGCGACCTATATTTGATGATCCATCTTATAAAGGAAGTGGAAAATTAAAGGGAAAAGTTGCTATTATTACGGGAGGAGATAGTGGTTTAGGAAGAGCTTGTGCCGTTATTTATGCAAAAGAAGGGGCTAAAATAGTTATTCCTTATTTAAATGAACATATAGATGCCGAAGAAACAAAGAATTATATTGAACGTCTCGGAGGAGAATGTTTACTTATATCTGGTGATTTGACGGATAAAAATTTTTCTCAAAAAATAGTTAAAGAAACATTAAATCGTTTTGGCAAAATTAATATTTTAGTTAATAACGCAGGAGTTCAATATCAACAAGATAAATTAGAAAATATCTCCGATGAACAATTTGACTATACTATGAAAGTTAATATATATGGGATGTTTTATTTAACTAAAGCCGTTTTACCCTATTTACATAAAGGTGACTGTATAATTAATTTATCTAGTATAACCACTTTTTATGGAGATCCTCAATTAATTGATTATGTTACAACTAAAGGAGCAATAGTTGGTTTCACAAGAAGTTTAGCCCGTAATCTAGCTTTAAAGGGAATTAGAGTTAATGCCATAGCCCCAGGATTCTTTTGGACTCCTTTACAACCAGCATGTTGGGAAAAAGAAAAAATTTCTTCTTTAGGAGCTAATGCGGCGATGGCTAGAGGTGCAATGCCTTATGAATTAGCCCCAACATTTCTTTATTTAGCTTGTTCGGATAATAGTTATATGACGGGTCAAGTAATCCATGTTAATGGTGGCGAAATAATGGGTTAAAAAAAGATTGTAATTGGCAATCTTTTTTAATTTTTATTTTCTTCTTTTTTCGCTTTAGAACTGATAATAATATAAGCAATTAATATTACCAAAGATATAATTAATGTTCCTCCCGACAACTTTAAACTGAATTTAGTACCTATTGCTAAAATATCATATATATAAGAATTATTATTAATATTTATAGGATTTAATAATAAAGCAAGAGAAATTATAGTTGTAAATAAAGAAGCAATTATAATTGGTATAGTTCCCACTTTAAAACATTTTCCTTTTGAATAATTAATTAAAACTATAAATAGGATAATAATACCCATAGTTAATCCTATAGATTCTATTAATTCATTACCTAAAGTAAAATGGACTATATTTAATGCACTTTTTTCTTCTACAGATAAATTATTTACAATAGTATTAGTATCCGGAATAATATTAGAATATTCCGTTGCTTTATTGTGAACAATTTTTAAAATATTATTTTTATCTTTTTCTTTTATTTCACATATTTGTAATTTATTAATATTATCAATAACATTTCCTACTAAAACTTCTATATCTTGAGTATTTATGATTTTTTGATTATTCCCCGTCATAATAAAATTCATAAAATTACTAGCAGCATCTCCAAGTAAATTTTTTATTTCTTTAGAATCAATTATTTTTAAAACTATTTCGTCACTTATTCCCATTTTTCTAGTTTCTTCATATATTAGTTCTAATAATTTTTCAAATTCATTATTATTTGTAACTAATTTTTCAATTTCGACATGTGATACTATTTCTTTAACATTATCTTCACTAATTACTTTTTTAATTGGAATTATTATTAATAAAATAAAAGTAAGAATAAATAAAATACTACTTAAAATAATGTTTAAAGCTGTCTTAAAAATTTTTTTCAATTTATCACCTAATTTCTTTTAATATTTATTTTATCATATATTTTTTATTTTTCTTTTTATTTTTTTATATATTTCCATAACTAATAAAATGGATAAACCAATTAAAAATAAATATAACATATCTTGAAATGGTACGGTCGTCGTTTTAAGAAAAGAGCTTAAAACTGGTATTTCCATTATTAATAGTTGGAGTCCAATAGAAAAGGCTACCCCAAAAAGCACTAATTTATTTTTAGTTAAAGGCGTCTTGAAGACACTTAAATTTTCACTTCGACAATTAAATACATGAATATTTTGAATAAATACCATCAAAGCCATAACATAGCCTCTAGCAACATTTATATCCATATGTAAATGATTTAATAAATAACACCAAACGATAAATACTATTAATCCTATATATGTGCCTGAAACAATTATATCTATAAATAAACTTTTATCAAATATAGAGGATTTAGGATTCACTGGTTTTTGTTTCATGATTCCATCTTCCTCTTGTTCAAATGATAAAGAAAAATCTTGGATACCATCGGTTACAATATTAAGCCATAATAGTTGAATTGCCAAAAGAGGCAAAGGCATATTGAAAAATATAGATAAAGAAAAGAATAATACTTCTGCGAGTCCAGAGGAAATTAAAAATAAAATTATTTTTCTAATATTAGCATAAGCAATTCTACCTTCCTTTATCCCCGATACAATTGATTTAAAATTATCATCTATAATAATCATTTTTGCGCTTTCTCGAGCAATATCAGTTCCGCTTCCCATAGCAACACCTAAGTTTGCTGTTTTTAAAGCAGGAGCATCATTTACACCATCGCCAGTTACAGCAACAAATTCTCCTTGTCTTTTTAAAGATTTAACTATTTCTAATTTTTCAAGGGGTGTTACTCTTGTAAATACTTTTTTAGTTTTAACAAATAAATCAAAAGCTTCTGGACCTTTTTTTAAATATTCTTCAACTTCTTCCGAGGTGGTAACTAAACTAAAATCATCAGTTAATTCTAGTTCTTTAGCAATAGCAAAGGATGTTAAAGGATGATCTCCGGTTACCATTAAAACATTTATTCCCGCTTCTTTCGACTCCTTTATAGAAGCCACAGCTTCTTTTCTTATCGGATCTATAAAAGCAACTAAACCTTGGAACTCTAGATTTTTAATATCTTGTTCCTTATAATTTTCTTTATTCTTTATTTTCGAACTAGCAAGAGCAATAACTCTATATCCTTCCCGAGCTAAAGTTTCATTTTGGTTTATTATTTTTTCTTTATCAATATTTTTACAATAAGAAAGAACTACTTCAACAGATCCTTTAATCGTACAATAAGTATTATTTTCTTGTTCAAAGAAAACAGCAGAATATTTATTTTCGGATTCATAAGGTATCATTTCTAATATTTTAATATTTTTAGTATTTACTTTTAGTTTTTGGGCTAAAACGAGAAAAGCAATATCAATAGAATCTCCCATAAATTCATTATTATTTATTTTGGCTTCATTATTTAAGGCTCCAAGTAAACCTATATAATATGCTTTATCAATATTTTTTCCTTCTACTTTTCCTTTTAAACTATAACCCGTTCCACTTATATTAAATACTTCCCCATTAGGTAATAATATTTTTTTGGCAGTTTGTTCATTTACCGTTAAAGTTCCGGTTTTATCACTCATAATTGTCGTACAGCTTCCCAAAGATTCTACCGAATGTAATTTTTTAGCAACAACATTTTTTTTAGCCATTTTATTTGAAGCAATTGTTAGAGCCATCGTTAAAGCTAAAGGAAGTCCCTCAGGCATTGCTGAAACAGATAGAGCAATAACCGACAAAAATATTTCATTTAAAGTTACTCCCTTACTTATTAATAAAATAGTGATTACAAAAGCAATGATTAATACTAATCCACTTATTTGTTTAGATAATTTTTCTACTCTTATAGATAATGGGGATTTTTCTTCAACTGTTTTTGAAAGTGTATCAGCAATATGCCCTATTTCTGTATCGAGAGCGGTTTTTATAACAACGGCTTTAGCTCTTCCTTTCACTACCGTTGTCCCCGAGAATAAAATATTTTTTTGTTCATTAAGGGAAATATTCTTAGGAGGAAGGATTTTATTATTTTTCTCTACTTCAATGCTTTCCCCAGTAAGAATAGATTCATTAACCATTAAATTATGTGAATCTATTATTCGCATATCAGCACTTATCTTATCTCCTGATTCTAATAAACAAATATCCCCTATTACTAAATTTTCACTTGAAACATCTATTTCTTTATTATTTCTTAAAACTCTTACCTTTACGGTAACTAATTTTTCTAAAGCTTCCGCCGTATTATTAGCTTTATTTTCTTCATAAGTTCCCATTATAACATCGATTAAAACTATAAAAAAAATTATGAAAGCATCTATGACTTCTCCTATAAGCAAGGAAAAAATAATAGCTACTATTAAAAGTATAACTATAGGATCTAAAAATTCATTAATAAATATTTTAAATACACTAGTTTTCTTTTCTTTAGGAAGAATATTTAAACCATATTTTTCTTGACGTTTTTTAACTTCTACATTAGTTAAACCATCTATATTTGTATTTAACTCTTTTAATACATCATCTATTTCTTTACTCCAAAATTCTATTTTAATCAATCCTTCCCATTTTTATTAACATTTTAATTATACTATATATTTTTAATTAACAAAATGGTTTTATTTACATTCTAGTTTCGTATTTTCTAAATTACGTGTTATAATGTATAGCAAGTTATGAAAGTTTTTGTGCAAGCAAAAAGTTTTATAACTGCATTGTACTATGATTTCTAACGACTAAAGTCCTATAAAGTAAAACAAGTTTTACTTCACAAATACATAATATTACAAGTTGTTCTCCTATTTCTACTCGAAAAGTCCGAGTTTAATATCTATCTGGTGCGAGAAGGAAAGTTATTTCAAACTTTCTCTTAAAAATTAGAAATAATACTATTAGGTATCAATTTCTAATACCATTTTAGCAATTAAATATATGTTTAGTAAATCTAAATTTAACTTTTATCTATAAATTATTTACAATTCTAAACTATTACTATTTAGTAAAAATCTGTTATGCCAATAATTAAAATTCCATCTTTCCCACTTCTTCTAATTCTCGTAATAACTTTAATTAGTTTATTTTCCCGTGCTGCTATTAATTCATTTAAATATTGCACTCTTTTAAATTCTTGCATTTTATTCCTCCATTGAAAATTAATGTCACTTATGTCACTAATTTTCAATAAAAAAAGTACCACCTTCTTTTTGAATTTGATACTATTATGTATTAAAATCTAAACTTAAATAAGTTCAGACAGATTTCCTTCTGGTGCCCTAAAGGAAGACGTACAACAACTTTTAGACAAAAGAAATAGGTAGTAATAAATTATTAACTAATACAGGTTAAAATTAACTTAAAATATTTAATTTATATCATTTTTATGGTAGTATAATATACACAAAGGAGGATTTAGCAATGAGTTTTAAAGAAAAGTTAGAAAAATTAAAAATGGAAATTTCGGATTCATCTTTGCATGTTAATAGAGATTATGAATTTGAAGTAGAACTAGAAGATCATAAACTTGGAAATCAAAATATATATAGATTGTATTATATTGACTATCATAGAATTCGTGAGTACCCTGGTAGAACAGATAATAATATTGGAGTCATTGATTGTCCATTCAAACCTTTTATGCTTCCTTATAGAATGAGTCGTGAAGATGGATTTAAAGTTTTATCTTATTTAACAGATTTTATAGAAAAGCAACAAAATTTAAGACCTTGTTCACTTAAAAGTGTGTCAACTTTAAATAGTGTATTAGATTTAGAAAGATTAGGATTTAGAAGAATAAATGCAAACATTAATGATAATGATGTTATAGATTTATTTACAGTATCTGGACGATTATTATTATTTAAAAATAGTAGACAATATCAAAAATATTTTGAATGGTATACTGATGATATTACATTAGATGAAATAAAGGCAATTTATTGTAAATGTGGAATAGAATTTTATGATTTAATCTTATCAGAAAATTTTGAAGAATCGAAAATCGAAAATTCGAATGGTGGACCTCAATTGATAAAGAAAAGGTAAAATTGTGAATACATTTTATTTAATGATTTATTTCAACTAAAAGATGATAGAACACTATAATATTATTACTATTATTTTATACACGCATATTGATAGTCAATATGCAAGTATATTTTCTAAATTGTCCTAATTTCTTTATAAAGCATATTGTGTCAAGAACAAAAATTTGATATGATTTTTGTAGGGAAACTTAACTGTTGAGTGCTTGCCAACTTTCTTTTGGAAAGGAGGCTTGGTATTATGAAGAAAAAAGATTTATTAATCTCATTTCTAATACTAATTATCATTTTATTAATAGTCTCTGTAATGATTCTATGTATAAAGAAATAGCACTCAATCTAGCATAGATTAAGTGCTTACCACTTAAGGGCAAGTACTCAACTCGGCAAAGTTAAGTCTTCCCTTTTTATTTTATGCAAGTTTCCTTGACAAATACATAATATCATAAAAACGACTTTTTTACAAGTCGTTCTCCTATTTCTACTCAAAAGTCCGAGTTTGGTATCATTCTGGTGCTGGAAGTGGGACTCGAACCTACGACCTACGCGTTACGAGGGCGTTGCTCTACCAACTGAGCTATTCCAGCAGTATTTATATTATACAATAATTTATTTTTTTATACAACTTTACAAATAAGATTTTTTTATATAAAATAAGATTCGAGGTTTAAATTAATATGTTTAAATATACATTAGATAATAAAAGATATCATACTTTAAATTATTTTTATAAAAATAAATTTGGAAAAAAAGTTTTTAAAGTACCACTTGATTTAGGTCTAGACTGTCCTAATAAAATGAGTGGAGGTTGTATTTTTTGCAGCAATAATAGTAAAAGTAATATTACGTTAAATGAAGCTAATATTTTAGAACAATTTAACCATGCCAAAAAGATAATGGAAAAAAAGTGGCCTAATAGCTATTACATTGCTTATTTTCAGGCTGGGACTAATACATATGGTCCTTTAGCATACTTAAAAAAACAAGTTGATGTTGTTTTAAATATTCCTAATGTCGTAGGTATAAGTATTGCTACTCGTCCTGATGCTATAAATAATGAATGTTTAAACTATTTAAAAGAACTTAATAAAAAGACTTTTTTAACTATTGAATTGGGACTTCAAAGTAGTAATAATGAAACTTTAAAATATATTAATCGGGGTCATGATGTAGAATGTTTTACCCAAATGGTAAAAAAACTACAAAAAGAAAATATCTTTGTGGTAGCTCATATTATAAATGGATTACCATATGAAACTAAAGAAGATATGCTTAATACGGTTAAATATTTGAATAATTTAAAAATTGATGGTATAAAAATTCATGCTCTTTTTATTAATAAAAATACGGAATTAGCTAAAAGATATGAAAAGGAAAAATTTTCTATTTTAACTAGAGATGAATTTGTCGATATTGTTTGTGAACAACTTACCTACTTAGATGAAAAAATTGTTATTGAAAGAATAACGGGAGACCCTATTATTGAAGAACTAATTGCTCCTCATTGGTTAACTAAAAAATTTGTAGTTTTAAATGAAATTGACAAAGAAATGGTTAAAAGAAATATTTATCAAGGTATAAATACTAAAGCATAAATTAGAAAAACTTCACCATACTAATAAAAAGGTGATTTTATGAATTATCAAACTTCTATTTCCTTTGGTTTAGTAAATATACCCGTATTATTAAATTCCGCGATTAAAGATAACAATGTTACATTTAATTTATTACATAAAAAGTGTGATACAAGATTAGAATATATAAGATATTGTCCTCATTGTAAAATGAAAGTTAAAAATAATGAAATTGTTAAAGGCTACGAATATAAAGATAATAATTATGTTACTTTCACTAATGATGAATTTAATAAATTAAAAGATGAAAATGAAAAATCGATAGAAATAATTTCGTTTGTTAACATTAATGAAATAGATCCCGTCTATTATGATAAAAGTTATATTTTAAGTCCAAATAAAAGCACTAAAGCCTTTGATTTACTAAAAGAAGCTTTAAGGAAAAGTAAAAAAGCTGCGATAGCTAAAACCTATATTCATAATCGTTTATATTATGTAGTAATTCGCTTTGGATATGAAAATATTATTATGAATACCTTATATTATGAAGAAGAAGTAAAATTAAAAGAAGAAAAATTAAAGAAAAATTATACCGAAAAAGAACTAAAAATGGCAATAAAATTGGTGGATAATTTAACTGATAAATTTAAACCTGAAGAATATAAGGATGAATATCAAAATCGGATTAAAGATGCTATTGATAAAAAAATACATGGGCAAAAAATTAAACCTATTAAAGGGAAAAAGAAAAAAACAATTGATGATTTATATAAAGCGCTAGAAGAATCTTTAAAGGTAGCAAATGAAAAAAGATGAATTTTTAGATTTAAAACCGATGCTATTACAAGAAATAGCTAAGCCTTTTAATGATAAAGATTATATATATGAAATAAAATTTGATGGATTTAGAGCTTTAATTTATATAAATAAAAAAGAAATAATCATTAAAAGTCGCAATGGCATTATATTAAATGAAGTATTTCCCGAATTAGAAAAAATAAAAGATATTATAAAGATTCCATGTATTATAGATGGTGAAATTATTTATTTAGATAATGGCCTACCAAATATAAGACCTTTACAAGAAAGAATGCGAACCAAAGACAAAATTAAAAAACAATTTTTACAAGATAATTATCCAGCATTGTTTATAGCCTTTGATATTTTAAATAATGGAAAAAGTTTATTAAATACGCCTTTAATAAAAAGAAAAAATATTTTGGAAAAATTACCCGAAAATGAAGTTTTTCAAAAAGCTAAATTTTATAAAGAAAAAGGAAAAGAATTATTTCAAGTTATAAAAAAAGCTAATATGGAAGGAATTGTAGCTAAAAAGATAAATAGTTGTTATTATCCGGGAAAAAGAGTTAATTTTTGGCTAAAAATTAAAAATTTTCAAAGTGATTATTTTTATATAGGCGGATATGCTTTAAATAAGAATAATACTATTAGTCTTTTTTTAGGGGAAAAAACCAAAGAAGGATTTAAATATGTTGGTAAAATTGCTATTAGTAATAAAAATGATATTTATTATAAAGTTTTAAAAAGTAAAGTAATTAAAAAATCACCATTTATAAATTATAGTGATTCTTCAACTAATTTTTTAAATCCTAAATTAGAAATATTTATTTATTATACTGAAAAAACTAAAAACAATATGTTAAGACATCCTAAGATCTAGATTTATTTGTTCCCTTGTAATCTTCTTTTAGTTCTTCTAATTGTTCTAAAGTATAATAGTTTAATTGAGCTAAGACATTATCCCTAGCTACTTTATCTAATCCGTCAGGATACATTAATGGTAATAATTCTTCAATTATTTTTTCTCGGGGGTCATCTTTAGGAACTTCTTCTTTTACTGCTGGTAATTCATCTAAAAAATCTTCATCAGGTGTAACATTATCAGTTTGAGGTAAATCAAGATGATCAATATTTAATTCCGGTATTGAAGGTGGTAATTCTATTTCTTCCGTTGGAACATCTAGGGTTTCTATTTCTTCTTCATAATCTGCATTTAAAATTTCTTCACTCGCATCATCTGGTGTTTCTTCTTTTTCCTTTACTTCAGGAGTACTTTTTACCAAATTTACATCTAAATTAGCTTGGGCAGATTCATTTAAAAAATTAAAACAATTATTTAATATTTCTTTATTATTACTTTTTAAATAATTAACCCGAGCTTGTAATAAAAAGAAATCCTTATCTAATTTAAATTCTCCTCTTTTTTGATTTAATAATAATTCCAAATTTTTAGATAAATATTCTAAGATTTTAGCTTCTTCAGAATCTTTAGTTTTTATTTTCATTAAATCAATTAACATTTCAAAACAACCAATTTGGACATCAATATCTACTTTATCATCTTCTAAAGTAGCCTTAACTCTTTTTTCGTTTACATCTGCCATATTAGCCTCCTACTATTATTTATAGTATAACATACTTTTATAAACTATAAAACTTTTTTACTTCTTTTATTTGCAATTTTCGATATTCGCCCGATTTTAAATTACCTATAGTTAAGAATCCATAACCTATGCGCGATAATTTTAAAACGGGTAAATGAAGTTCCGCGAATAAATTTTTTATGATATGGTTGCGACCTTCAATTATTGTTATTTCGACAATAGTATTATTTTTCGCTATATTTTTTTGCTTTACTTTAAATCTTTTTACTTCTACTTTTCGCTTATCGATAACTATTCCTTGTTTTATTTTATTTATATTTTCTTTGGTAATTATTCCTTCCAATTTAGCTACGTATGTTTTTTCAATTTCATTGGAGGGATGCATTAAATGATTAGCAAAATCGCCATCATTAGTTAAAATAATTAAACCTGTTGTATTATAGTCTAAACGCCCTACAGGGTAAATTCTTTCCTGCGTGGGAATTAAATCAACTACGGTTTTTCGCTTTTCTTTATCACTAACGCTACTTATAACTCCCCGCGGTTTATTAAGTAAATAATACTCATAATTAATATTTTTATTAATAATAACATCATTAATGCTAATTATATCGGTACTAGCAACTTTTGTGCCTAATTCTTTTATAGTTATACCATTAACTTTAACTAATCCTTGTAAAATTAATTCTTCAGCTTTCCTTCTCGAAGTATAACCAAAATTTGCAATAACTTTTTGTAACCGTTCCATGTCATCACCAATTAAAGTTTACCATAACTTACGAACTTTTTAATAATTTTTTTATTTATTTTAAAAAATTAATGTTAAATTTTTTTAAAACAAGAGCATTGTAAGAAGAAAAGCCATCACTATTCCAACTAAATCCGCGAAAAGACCAACGCCTAATGAATAACGAATTTTTTTGATACCTATAGAGCTAAAATATAAAGCTAAAACATAAATAGTTGTATCCGTACAACCTTGTAAAATAGATGCTAATCTTCCTAGATAAGAATCGGGACCAAAATTTAGAAAAATATCATTCATAATTGCTAAAGATGCCGTTCCTGAAACTGGTCTAAGTAAAGCCATAGGCATAATTTCTATAGGAATATTTAAAAAATCTAAGATACCTTTAAAGGCCTTAAGTAAAAAATAAATAAAATTACTATCTAAAAAAATATTAATGGCAAAAACCATAGCTATAATTGCTGGAAAAATATTTAAAGTTATATTTAAGCCTTCTTTTGCCCCTTCTAAAAAAGAATCATAAACATTTATTTTCTTTTTAAAACCATAAAAAATAACTATAACGACAAATAAAGGAATCACAATTTTCGATAAAATATTCATTTTTTTCTTCTCCTAATAATATAATCTAAAATTAAGCCCGCGAAACTCGAATAAAAAGTAGCAATTATCCCGGGAATAATTATTTCACTAGGATTAAGACTATTATGAGCTATTCTTAACGCTAAAACCGTAGTAGGTACTATTGTTACTCCCGCGGTATTTAAAACTAAAAAAGTTATCATGGCTTCACTGGCCGTATCTTTCTTTTTATTTATTTTTTGAAGTTCTTTCATTGCTTTTAAACCAAAAGGGGTCGCCGCACTACCTAGTCCCATCATATTCGCCGCAATATTTGAAGCAATATATCCTAAAGCGGGATTATTCTTAGGAATACTGGGAAAAAGACGAGATAATAAAGGTTCTACTAATTTAGCAAATTTTTGTAAAAGTCCTGAATCTTCGGCAATTTTCATAATTCCCGTCCATAAGACTATTATAGGTAAAATAGAAATAACAATATCAAAACCTTCTTTACCATTAGTTAAAATACTGTTATTTATGGTATCTAAATTTCCTGTGATAAAAGCAAAAAATATTCCTACTAAAATTAAAAATATCCAAATATAATTTACCATTTTTTAAACCACCCAAATAATTTTTGCCAAAAGTTTTCTTTTTCTTTTTTACCATTAATATAAATATTTACTTCTTTTATTAATTTATCTTTTAAATAAATTTCTGCTTTACCAATAATATCATCATTAACTATTTTATTTTTTTCAATTAATACATAATTTATATTTAAATTCTTTTTTTCTTTTTCTTTAAGCGGAATAAATACATCATCTTTAATATATAAATTATAATCCTTATATAATTTATCTTTTTTTATTTTAAAATTATCTTTAGATAAAACTTGATATGCCTGATAATTATTAAATACTTCATTATATAAAGTTAAATGATCTTCAAAGTCATTACCATCATTTAAGGTAACAATAACTAAATTTATATTATCTTTAGATGCCGTTGTAACTAAAGTTCTTCGCGCTTTTTCGGTAAATCCCGTTTTACCTCCCGTTATAAAATCATACTTATGAATAAGCCGGTTTTTACTTTGCCAAGTATAAGTTTTTTTATTGGTTTTAACTGTTTTACTTTTAGTTTTAAATATTTCTCTAAAAGTGGCATTTTGATAAGCATATTTAGTAAGTAAAGCCATATCATAAGCTGTGGAAATATTACCTTTACCACTTTTTTCTTCTAAACCATGGGCATTATAAAAAAAAGTATCTTTCATACCAATATTTTTGGCTAAAACATTCATTAAATAAGCAAAATTTTCCATACTACCTGCCACATTTTTAGCTATAACCATCGCCGCATCATTACCACTACGAAGCATTAAACCATAAAGTAAATCTCTTAAAGTTAATTCTTCCCCAACTTCAATATAAATGGAGGAACCAAAAGCTTGATATATTTCTTCTCCCACTGTCACTTTTTTATCAATATTGGCATTTTCAATAGTTACTATCGCCGTCATAATTTTAGTAATAGAAGCAATTAATCTTTTTTCATGAATATTATTTTCATAATAAATTCGATCATTATCTAAATCCATTACAATTGCACTCGATGCACTAATAGCTAAAACTTTAATTGGTAAAAATAAAATTAAACAAAACAAAACTACTTTTTTCATATGTCCCCTCATTTAAGAATATGAAAAAAATAATCAAGCCATGTATCTTTTAAACATAAAAAAAAGAAATATTCTTTCTTTTAATCTAAATCATAATTATAAATACCATGTATTTTTTCTAAATCACTATTTGTTAATTCTTGTACTTGCCATTTACCTTTATCATCTTTTATTGTTTTAAAATTAATCGTATATTCTACTGTATCATTCATTTTTTTCATTTGTTCTAATTTATAATCTAAAAACTTATTATTATCTAATATATTAGTATCCGTCATAAATTCTTCTTGATGAAGATTTAAATAATTTGTAGCATCTTCTTGAGCTTTATATAAATCATAAACAGTAACTTTAGTTTCTACTGTAGCCGTATCCCCATCATAATTTTCTTTAACTATTTCATACTTTAAATCACTATATTGTTTTTTTAATATATCTCGATATTTTTCTTCTTGGTCTTTTGTAAAATCTTCTTTAGCAATAACATCTTCTAAATCTCCTAAAACATTACTAGATAAATTTTTATATTGATCTAAAAATATTTTGACTGCATCTGAAGCATTACTCCTCGTAAAACTACATGCCATTAACGTAAAACTAGTTAAAATTAAACTTAAACATAAAATAATTTTTTTCATTATATCCCATTCCTTACTTTTATATAATTACCAGTTTTTTATCTTTTATACCTTATTGTAACTTAATTTAATTATTTTATATATTTTTTCTTCTACATATGTAATTTTATTATTTAATTTATTATTCATATCTTTATATATTTTATCTATATCTTTTTCCAAATTATTAAACCATTCTAAGTATAAAAACTGTAACTTTTTTAAATTTTTTTCTTGGTATAGTTTATCTATTTCTTCTTTTATATTATTTTTGATTACTTCTTCTTGTCTTAATTTTTGAACCATATTTTTTTGATTAATTATGGCATAATTAATATTAATATTTTTAATAGTATAAACTACCTCTAATAAGTTAAGTTCGTCATTTATTCTTAAGGGACTACAACTAATAGAATAGCCATCTTTATCAAACATAAAAGCCATGGCATTATTTTTATCAGCTAAAATTGTAGCATATTCAATTATTTTTTCTGAAGTATTAGTTTTATTATGAATTAATTCTAAAAACTCTTGATCAACTTGAACTTTATTTAAAATAAAATCTTTTATTACTTTATTATTAACTTGAAACAAAGGTATTTTTTTTATATTTAAAAAATTATCACTAGCTAAGACATCATAAAAATTATAATTATTTTCTAAAAAATCTAATGTTATGTCGTAATAAAAATTCATTTATCTGTTTCCTTTCTAATCCATAAATAATAAGTATTATACCTATAAATAAAGTATACATATATGGGTTACTAATAATAAAATAAACAAATTCTAAAAAACTATACCCTATTGTTAATAAGTTTAAATATAAAATTAAGAAAAATAATCCGATACTGCATAATATTATTCCCAAAATAATAGTTAAAATAATATCACCTATGTAATAATAATATGCTAAATATTATTATATTTATTCTCTTTTTTATGGTACACTATATATAGAAGGTGAGATTATGAAAAAAGAAATATTAATATCTGGTATGAGTTGTAATCATTGTGCTAAAAAGGTTGAAGATGCTTTAATAAGCATAGAAGGAGTCGAAAAAGTTAAAGTTGATTTAAATAAAAAAATGGCTAAAATAAAATGTAATAAAGAAATAGATAATAATCTTATTAAAGAAATAATAACTAATTTAGGTTATGAAGTAGTTGGGATAAATTAAGATGAAAAAAATTATTGTTTTATTTTTAACTGTATTTTTACTCGCAGGTTGTAGTAATAATAACCCAATTGTAACTATGGAAATTGAAAATTATGGTACTATTCAAGTGGAATTATATCGAAATGTTGCTCCCAATACCGTAGCTAACTTTGTTAATTTAATTGAAGATGGTTTTTATGATGGATTAACCTTTCATCGCTTAGTTAAAGGATTTGTTTTACAAGGAGGAGATCCTTTAGGCAATGGTAGTGGTACTCCAGGATATACCATTAAAGGGGAATTCAAAGCTAATGGCTTTAATAATGCTTTAGTTCATACTGAAGGCGTCATATCGATGGCTAGAAGTGATGATTATGATTCCGCGGGTAGTCAATTTTTTATAGTTTTAGATAATAGTGCTCGAACTTCTTTAGATAATTTATATGCCGGATTTGGTAAAGTTATAAGTGGAATGGATACTATAAAGAAAATTGAAGAGCAAGAAGAAGTAATTGATGAAATGGGAACTTTAAAAAATAAAATAACCATAACGAAAATGACAGTAGATACATTTGGTAAAAATTATAAAGTTGAAAAAATTATTCAAGATAACGAATAATTTTTTTTATTTACTATTTGATGAAATTCATATATTTTTTGAGATATATCGGTGACTAAAGAAAAATTAGGACTTTCTTTAGTTAAGACAATTATTATATAAGGTTCCCTTGCTAAAACAATTCCCATATCATGATAAAAAGAACCATAATAGCCATATTTATGCAAAATAACTGGACAATCATCAAAACTTAAATAATTATAATAACTATTTATAAAAAAACTTTTTAATTCTTTAGTACGAGAATTATCATTTTGAATTAAATAATTATATAAATATTTTAAATAGATAAATTCATCATTAACTGTAGCAAGACCATAGATATCCGTAGAACCATTTGTTAAAACTTTAGTAGCTCCCAATAATTGTCCATAATGTTTTAAATTATCAAAACCAATT
Organism: uncultured Bacilli bacterium; assembly: GCA_947628585.1. Taxonomy (GTDB): domain Bacteria; phylum Bacillota_I; class Bacilli_A; order RF39; family UBA660; genus Onthocola_B. The sequence continues at coordinate 61,839 of CANRAL010000002.1, forward strand.
ATTTGAACTAATTTTTGATGAGCTAAATTATCACTTCTTTTAATTGCTAAACGCACTAATTTTTTTATTTCTTCAGTTAATTCTAAATTTTCATAAACATATAAAGCATCTAATACTTTTATTAAACTAGCACCATAATAAATTTGATTTTCCTTATATTTATAGGTATATTGATTATTAATATTATAATATAATACACTAACGTTATAATTTTTTAAATAATTATTTAATAATGTTTCATAATTATTTATATTATCAATATTATCGGTTATTTTAATATCTATTAAGATATTTATGATAGGTACTTTTTCTTCCTTTTTATTTTTTATCAATAAGATAATTAAAATAAAAATTAAAAGAAAGATAAATATTTTTTTTAAAAACATAATGTTCATATTACATTATATTATTAAAATTATTATTTATCTAACTTAGTTATAAAATTAGTAGCCTCATATAAAGCCTCATTATATAAAGTAAGAAATTTATCAATTTTAATGTCTAATTCTTCTTTAGTAAAATTAAAAGATAAAAAACGATATTTCTTTTTATTAATAAGACAATAACCTAATTTCTTTAATCCTGTTTTATCAAATCGATAATGTTTTAAAAAAGGATATACATTATTAATACCTTTAATAATTCTTTGACTATAAATATCATTTTCAAAATAATTATCAAAAATTATAGATAACTCCTTTTTAAAATCTTTAGTTAATTTTAAATGTTTTGGAATACTTTGTCTTACTTTAGATACATCATTTAAAATAACATCAATCTTAGTTTCTAATAAAGCATGCTGATTACCATCATAATTTACGGTTTCATTAATATATGGATGGACCCGATTATCTAATATTTCATGAGCTAAATAACCATATAAAAAACTTTTTAAAGCTACATTATTTATTTTTTTAGGTAAAAAATTATTAATATCTATTTCTTGTAATTCGCGAGCATAAAAATCATATTTCTTTTTTAATGGATATTCATATAATTTTAAAAAATATAATAAATCATGACCTTGATTTCCTAATATGAAATAATCTTTTATTAATGTTTTATTATTTAATCTTTGATAAAGATCATTACCAAATTTAAAATGAGTTAATGTTCCTGCCATAAATAATCCTTTCTTAATCATTATATCATTATTTTAGTGAAAAATTCGAAAATTTAATATATAATTATAATGGTGATAATAATGAATTTAATAAAATATATCATTTTAGGGATTATTCAAGGGTTTACTGAACCTTTACCTATTTCTAGTAGTGGTCATATTTTTTTATTTAAAAATATTTTTAATACGAATTTATTTAATTCTTTAAATTTTGAAATAATTTCTAACTTTGGATCTTTTTTAGCCATTTTAATTATTTTTTGGAAAGATATTGTTGATTTAATAAAATCATTTTTTACTTATATTTTTAATAAAGAAAAAAGAAAAATAAATTTAGAAAAATTTAAATATTGTTGGTATATTGTTGTTAGTACTATACCAGTTGGAATAACCGGGATTATTTTTAAAGAAAAATTAGAAAATTTATATTCTTTAAAGGGTTTAGCCATCGCCTTTTTAATTACTGCGCTTTCCCTTTTTATTGTCCGAAATATTAAAGGAGAAAAACAAGATAAAGATATTACTTTAAAAGATGCTATAATTATTGGTTTATTTCAAGCTATAACGATTGTACCTGGCATTAGTCGGAGTGGTACAGTTTTAGTTGCTTGTCTTCTTTGCAAATTAAAAAGAGAAACAGCTTTAAAATATACTTTTATTCTTTATTTTCCTGTTAGTGTAGCAACATTTATACTAGGAGTAAGTGATATCGTAGCAACGCCTAATTTAACGGATATGATATTACCTTATTCTTTAGGTTTAATTGCCGCGGGTATTGTTACTTATTTATCTTATAAGTGGTTAAGTAATTTAGTTAAAAAGGGTCATCTATGGAAATTTTCGATTTATTGCTTATTCTTAGCCTTATTCATCTTTATTTATTTTAGATAATATAAAAAAGGAAGCGACTTCCTTTTTTTGTTGTGGGTTTAAAATAGTTTATTTCTTTTTCTCTTCATTAACCACCATCTTTCATTATAATTTTAATTCTTTAATGTGAAATTTGCATGATTAATTAATGAACTTTGTTAACCTTTAATAACAAAATAAAATGTCGTTCCTTTATTAGAACTTAAAACTCCATATTTAAAATCATGTTTTTCTAATATTTCTTTAACAATAGCTAAACCTAATCCAGTTGAGACAACATTTCGCCGATGGAGTTTATCACTTTTATAATATTTATTCCAAATATAAGGAATTTCTTCTTTTTTAATACCTTTACCTGTATCTATGATTTTAACAATATAATCTTTTTTATCTTTAATAACTTTAATAGTTACTAATTTATCATCTCCAGTATAATTAATGGCATTATTAATTAAATTATAAATAACTTGATTTATTTTATCTTTATCCGCTTTTACCATTATTTCATTGGGAATATCTAAAACTAAATTATATTGTTCAGTTTCTTTAATAATATCATATTTTTTAACAATATTTTTTATTTCTTTAGCTAAATCATATTCCGTTATATTTAGCTTTTCGGTTTCCCCACTTTGTAATTTAGATAAAGTTAATATATCATTAACTAATAATGTTAAACGATCACTTTCATCAATTATAATATCTAAATGTTCTTGCATTTTATTAGGATCTTTATACGATATATCTTTAATCATTTCAGCATAGGCTTTAATCATAGTTAAGGGAGTCTTTAAATCATGGCTAACATTGGCCATCAAATCTCTTCTTAACTCATCGGTTTTAGTTAATTCCATCTTAGCTTGAGTTAAAGTTTTAGATAGCTCATCAATTTCTAAAATGTCACTTTCATCAAATTCGACATTCATTTTTCCTTTACCTAATAATTTAGCTTTTTTCGTTATTTTAGTTATAGGATCTGTTATCTTATTAGCTAAGAAAATAGATAAAATAATGGCAATTAAAATAGCTACAATTGATAAATAAAGTAATTGTTTTTTAATAACAGTAGTTACCAAAGATATATCTTCCAAATTAGAATACATAAAAATATATTTATCGCCATATTTTATGGCATACATAACAGCAGCAACATGCTTATCTTCATTAATAAAATTATAAGTTTTTTGTTCTAAATTACTATTAATAAAAGATTTAATCATTTTATTCGTATTTGGATTATTTTCATTTAATAAACAGCCTTCCATATTGCTATTTATTTTAGCTAAATAGTTAGTACTACTAGTTATGGCTACACATACATCATTATTAAAAGTTTCTTCTTCTAATTTATTTAATATATCATCACTATTACTATTTTTAATATCATTAACCATTTTATCTAAATTTTTAATTTGATATTTTTCATAATAAACATTAAAAATGGTAACTTGACTCAACCAAAGTAAAACAACAATAGTAATATTAAATATAATTAAATAAAAAAGGGTTTTACTTTGAATACTTTTTTTATTTTTTATTTTCAAATTTATACCCCCTACCCCGAACTGTAATTAATAAATTTTTATAGGGTCCTAAATGTTTTCTCAAAGTTTTAATATGAGTATCAATAGTTCGATCATCTCCATAAAAGTCATAACCCCATACATTACTTAAAATACTTTCCCGCGATAAAGCAATATTTATATTTTCTAAAAAATATTTTAAAAGTTCATATTCTTTTGGGGTTAATTCAACTAATTTATTATCAATAGATACTTCGTGAGCTAAATCATCTAATTTTATACCCGCGACTTCATATATTTGACTATTTTTATTTTGGCGACGAACAATAGCCTTAAGCCGAGCAACTAATTCCTTAGGTGAAAAAGGTTTCGTTACATAATCATCAATACCTAAATCAAAACCAATTAATTTATCATATTCTTCTCCCCGAGCTGAAAGCATCAAAAAAGGAATATCTTTTATTTTTTTAATTTCACGACAAGCAGTATAACCATCCATTTTAGGCATCATTATATCCATTATAATAATATCATAATCTTGTTCTTTAACCTTTTGGATAGCTTCTAGGCCATTACTGGCTTCACTTACATCAAAATTTTCTAATAACAAATATTCCTTAATTACATTACGAATTAATTCTTCATCATCTACAATTAAAACGTGCATTTATATCACCATCTATTATTCTAAAATAAATTTGTGAAAATAGGATGAATTTTTTTATAACTTCCGATGTTCATTAATATAATCTATTACTCTTATAACTTTATTTTCCATAATAGGCGTACTACTTACAACTTCAATATTATCTGGTTCAAAATAAAATGTATCCGTTACTGAATAAGGTTCTTCATCACCATTTTTAATTGAAGAAATTACCATTAAACTTTTTTCATCATAAAATAAACGACTATTAAAGTATTTAGGGGCTCGATCAAATACTAAGCCCTCGGCTCTTAATATATTATCTTTATAATTAATATTTATATATTCAATAAATCCATCTGCGAGTTCAAAACAATTACTTAATAAGTAAATTAAATCTTCTGTTTCTTCATCGGTTAAGCCTTCAGCATGATACTTTGTCTTTGCTAATAAACTGTCACTGCCAGCATCCATCTTTCTCACCATTAATATTATAATACTTTTTTTTCAATAATTGCAATAGAAGATTCCATAACATCTATTAAGATGTAAATTGGTAAATTTTTCCAATTTTTATATGAAAATAAATATAGGTGAAAGAAATGAGTATAGGTAGATTAAGAGAAATAAGATTAGACAAGGGGATGAGTCAAAAAGAAGTAGCTAAATTACTTCATACTACCCAACAACAATATAGTAAATATGAAATTGGAATTCAAATATTGCCAATCGAAAAAATAGTAATCTTAGCTGATTACTATAATACTTCTATTGATTATTTATTAGGACGGACTGATGAAAGAAAGCCTTATCCTAAATCAATTTTATTAGAAAACGAAAAAATTTTAGTTCAACAATAATTATTTAAAATAATTATGATAGTAATTATATCTTTTAATTGCGTTTTCTTTTTGTTTGTTTAAAATTTCTTGAGCTAATTTTTCATCTTTGATTTTTAGGGCATTATACCTTACTTCATTATTTAAAAATTCTTCATATAAATCAAAGTTAGGTTCTTTACTATCCATTGTTAGTTTTTCGCCATCGTAACGCATTAATAATTGATAACCACATGAAACTGCGAGTTTTTGTTCAGCCATACTGGTATTCATTCCTTTTTTAATGCCATGTTCCACACAAGTAGCATAAGCAATGATAATAGCTGGACCATCATGTTTGTCGGCTTCTTCAAAGGCTTTAATTGCTTGCATCATATTAGCTCCTAAAGAAACGGAAGCAACATAACAATTAGGAATCGCGGTACATAAGCGAAATAAATCTTTTTTAGAAGTTTTTTTACCATAATTGGCAAATTCGGCAACAGCGCCTAATTTCGTTGATTTACTTGCTTGTCCTCCAGTATTAGAATAAACTTCGGTATCTAAAACTAATACTTTTATATTTTCATTAGAATGAAGAACATGATCTAAACCACCATAACCAATATCATAAGCCCAACCATCACCACCTATAGCCCAAACAGTTCGGGCGGGAATATAATCTAAAAGATTTTTTAAATCACTTGGTATTACTTTAGTTTTTAATTCTTCCTTTATTTTATTAGTTATTTCAGAATCTTCAAAATTATCTAACAATTCTTGGAGTATTAATTGCGTTTCTTTATCTACAGCTTTTAAAGAATTATGAATGATTCTCTTAATTCTTTCTCTTTTTTGCTTATAGGACAAATGAATACCTAAAGCAAATTCGGCATTATCTTCAAATAAAGAATTAGCCCAGGGTAAATCATAAGGAGTTGAAGGAACACTTCCTCCATAAATACTTGAACATCCCGTAGCATTAGCAATAACAATTTTTTTACCAAATAATTGCGTTAAAAGTTTAATATAAGGGGTTTCACCACATCCCGCGCAAGCTCCACTGAAAGTAAATAACGGTTTTTCTAATTGACTACCCTTAATCGTAAACTTAGGAAAAGGATTTTTACTATCAGTATCACTAAAGGTAAAATCATCTTTTTCAATTTTAGAAATCATTTCCAAGGCTTTTTGGCCATTTTTACCCGGGCAAACATTAGCACAAACGCCACAACCAGTACAGTCTTTTTCACTAATTTTAATTTCTATTTTATTATCATTTGTTAATACTGGTCTTATAACACCATGAGGACATGCCAATGAACACATTCCACATAGAATACAATTTTCTTTTTGCCAACAAGGAATAATATTAGATATATTTCTTTTTTCATATTTTGTTTGATTATTAGGAAATGCTCCCATTGCTAAAGGAACTAATTTACTCACAGGAATATTATTTCCTTCTCGAGCATTAATTAAATCAATAATACTAGGATTATTATCCTCTTCAAATTCCTTCTTATATGTAATTTCTAATTCTTTTAAATTATTTAAAGAATTATTAAGCGCTTTTATATTATTATTTATTACTTCTTCTCCTTTAGTAATAAATTCTTTTTTTATTCGATCACTTACTAAACTTAAACTATCTTCAATACCTAAAATATTTAAAATAATTGCTTCCATTATTTTATTAATTTTACCCTTAATACCAGATTCTAAAGCAATATTCTCAGCATCTATGTAAATAACTTTAACCTTTTTATTTAATAATTTTTTCTTTGCTTTATTCGGAATTAATTCATTTAATTCTTTATCATTCTTAGAAGAAGCAATTATTAATGTACCATTTTCTTTTATTTCTTCAACTATATTAAATTTGCGAAAATAAATATCTTTAGTTACAACAATTATTTCGGGTTCTGTAACATAAAATGGAGCAAAAATTTCGTTATCGTTAATCCGTAAATTAGATACTGTTACTCCTCCACTTTTTTTAGAATCATATTCAAAATAGCCTTGAACATATTTATTTAAACTTTCATGAACAATTTTTAATAATTCTTTACTAGCACTTACCATTCCATCAGAACCAAAACCATATATTTTTATTTCTTTAGCACCTGTAGATATAGAAAAATCATTTTTAGGTAAACTTAAATTAGTTACATCATCAATAATACCAATGGTAAAATTATTTTTAAGATTACCTTTAAGCATTTCATATACACTATATATATCACTAGGTGTTGTATTTTTACTTGATAAACCATATCTGCCCCCAACAATATGAAGGTTTTTATCTTTTAAAGCAGCACAAACATCTAAATATAAAGGTTCGCCAATACTTCCTGCTTCTTTTGTTCTATCTAATACGGCAATATTTTCAACAGTACTAGGTAAAACATCTAAAAGATATTTAGAACTAAAAGGACGATATAAATGAACAGTTATTAATCCTACATCTTTTAATTTATCAACTACTAATTTAATAGTATCACAAACACTACCCATTGCTATGATTATATTTTTAGCATGGGGATTACCATAATAAGTAAATGGTCGATAAGAAGAATTAGTTAATTCATTAATCTTGGTCATATAATCCATTACAATATCTGGCATAGCATTATAGAAACTATTACGGGATTCCATAATGCCAAAATATAAATCTTCATTTTGATTTAAGCCATATTGCACTCCGGCATCAACATTTAAACAGCGATTTTTATATTTATTAATGGCTTCATAATCTACTAATTTAAGTAAATCTTCATCTTTTAATTCTTCAATAGTATTTAGTTCATGACTAGTCCGAAAGCCATCAAAAAAATGTAAAAAAGGTAAGCTTCCTTTTATAGCTGACAAATGCGCTACAGCAGCAAGATTTTGACAGTCTTTAACATTACAAGAGGCTAAAATACAAAAGCCAGTTGACCGCGTCGCATAAATATCTTGATGATCACCAAAGATAGATAAGGCATGAGTTGCTAAACTACGACTAGCGACGTGAATAACTCCCGGCAACATTTCGCCAGCAATTTTATACATGTTGGGAATCATTAAAAGTAATCCTTGACTAGCCGTATAAGTAGAAGCTAAACTACCACTTAATAAAGCACCATGTAAAGCCCCGGCAGCTCCCGCTTCTGATTCCATTTCAATTACCCGAGGAACATCATTAAATAAATTCAAAAGGCCTGTATTCGTCAATAAATCAATATTGGAAGCCATAGGACTAGAAGGAGTTATAGGATAAATACTACAAACTTCACTAAATAAATAACTTATCCTACTACAAGCATTATTACCATCAACTATTTTTTGCATTTTCCACTCTCTTTTCTATTACTATTATTATTTTATCAAAAAACTTTTTTAAAGTATAGAAAAAGAAAAGATTTATTTTCTTTTCTAAAGAGTTAAAAAATTATTCATTTATTAAAGTTGGATAATTGTCTACTCCTAGCTTCCAATTGCTTAAAGTATAACCATCCAATAAAGGATCTATTTCACTTAATTTAATATTATTAATGTTATTATTTAAAATTGTTACAAAACTTTCATTTTTCATATTTGCATCCGTCATACCAACCATATTTTTATCACTTTGATTACTAGCTACATTTTTACTATTATAATAAACATTATTAATTGTCTTAGTAGTATTATTAGCAATAAATCCTATCTCATAATTAGTAGTTGCTTGCATATATCCTAAATTATAAACATTATTTAGATTAAAAATATAAGGATAACTTCCATAAATATAGGCAATTCCATTAGCAACATTAGCATTATTAGACGTATCTATAATATTTCCTATATTATAAGCATTTATTATTTTAACATTACCTCCATGATTTATTAAGCCAATTATTCCACTACTATATATTCTTCCATAAGTTCCACTAGCACCATCGATTTGCTTAGCATTAATATCTCCAGAATTATAACTATTTAAGACTATTGTTTTATTATTCTCAACTGTATCATCCGCTTGATTATAACCTATTAAACCGCCTATAATTAAATCAAATGCTTTTCCAGTTATATTTGTTTTAATATTACCATTATTATAAGAATTAGATATTATAATATTCTTACATCTGCGATTAGAACCTAGCAACCCACCAATTCTATTTCCATTTTCAACCATACCTAAATTATAGGAATTACTTATTTTAGTTTCCGTACTATTAATATACCCTACTAAACCACCTAAATTCGCATAATAAAGTGTACTATATTCAGTTCGTTCATTAATTACATCACCAATATTGTAACTATTATCAATAATTGCAGAACCTATAGTATTTATATATCCTATTAAGCCGCCCATATGAAGATTTTGTTCAGTACTTACATTAGAAATTATTTTTCCTTTATTATTAGAATTTTTAATTATTAATGTTGGTTTAATTTCTGTTTGTAATTGATTACTAATAAAACCAACGATACCACCTATTATATCTCCATAATTATTACTTATTGTTCCTTCATTTATGGAATTTTCAATTGTTAATTTTCCTACTTGATGATGAGCTACAAATCCAGCAGTTTGTCCCCCACCGCTTATATTTCCTTTATTAACACAATTAATAATTTTTGCTTCACTATTTTCGTTACCAGAAACAAATCCTACCAAACCGCCACTTACATAACTATTGAAATTATTTGTAACATTAATTTCGCTAATAGTATTCTCAATTGTACTATTTTCTAAATAATTTATTAATCCTCCCATTGGTGTTGTGCCTGACGAAGTAACATTACCATTAACTGTTAAATTACTAATAGTGGCATTTTTTACTGCCCCAAAAAATGCTGGCCAACCTCCTCCAACTATACGTAAATTATCAATTCGATGGTTTGTTCCATTATATTGACCATTAAAATTTCCTTCAAAAGCACCACTTGGATTCCCTATTCTTAAAAAGCCTCTTCCACTAGTTAATTCTTTAATTAAACTCTCAGTTTTTTTATCCCCATTATAATCTTTATAATCCATTCTTTCACTATTTTCATAATCACCTGGATTTTGAAAATCTAAATCACGGGTTAACACAAAATATTTACCAGCATATGAATTACCAGCATTTACTTCATTACTTAAATCAACTAAATCTTCTATGTTTTCAATTTTTATAGGATTTGTTTTTGTTCCTATAATATTGAAATAAAGGGAACATTTATCTGAGTTATTAGTATTCATAGTTATACTTTTGGTTGTTTTATCGTAACTTACGGTACCTCCATTTTCACAAGTACTTAATTTTTCATTTAATTCATAATTATCATCTGGCCAACTATTATTTGGACTTTGTTCATAATTACCTTCAGTTATTTCTATCATTACACTAATTAAATTATTATCTTTATTTTCTTTTCCATTGGTATCTTGAAAATAAGCATGAGTTACACTAATTACAATTATTAATATTCCAATTATTCCAACAATTAATAATATTAATGATTTTTTCTTATCCTCCATATTTATCATATCCTTTATTAAATACTCTACTTTTCCTTATTTTACTATATATATATATATATCAAGGACTCGTTTTTAATTTTTAATTAAAAAAATTTTACAAATTAATGCAAAACTTTTTTCCTATCTCCATTTTTTAATTAATTATAATGCTAATCGATATGGATCATCAACTAATCCTTTTCCACTTTTTATAACTGTATCATTAGTTAAATAGAATGTTGGTTTTACTTCAGTAGTAGCTTTACGTTCAGCGCTAGCTAATCTACGATTAAATGGGATAAAAGTACTTATACTATCTTCTCGAACAGCCGTAATAAACCAACCAGGACCAAACCTAAAATTAGAATCTAATACTAAAAAAGTCGTTGTTGGGTAAAATGCTCCACGTGAACTACCATATTTTGTTGCTATAGCATCATATAAATTCGTATTCCATAGCTCAGGAAGTACTGAATAACCATAATCAGAAACATATATTAGACCAATTTCATCTTGATATGTTAAATCTTCTTGAATGCATTTTCTAGCTACTCCCGCGGATGTATAACATCCATCATCTCCGAGTTTTAGCTTTTTTGTTCCTAACTCATAATCATATGCAGATTTTACATTGGGAGCAAATACGGTATTATTAGCATATGTTCCTCCAACTGCCCACACATAATTTACTAATTTTGTACTTATGCCACTTACATTTTTGGTTAAATAATTATAATAATTTGTATTAAGATTTACTTTATTTAAAGTCATATCTCGCCAGTTATTATATTCATTATCTAACAAATTATAATACATATAAGAATTAGGACTTTCAGAATCAGAACTTTCCAAAATTCTATCAAATGCCCCATTTGTTCCCACATCATTTGAATTACCATATTCTTGTTTGATTAATTTCATTTCATATTTTCCATAATCGGTACTTTTGGTATCTTCATTTTTAAATATTCCAATTATTCTAAATACTAAATCAGCATTTGTACATGGTCCGGTTGTTTGATTATCTAAACAAACATAGTTATTTTGAACTGGTCCCGTATATCTATATGAATAGTCTCCCGCTTCTAATGTTCCATACGTTCCTAATTGTTAATTTTTAATTTATTTACACCAATATATTGTAATTTTGAAAAAATTAAAATAGCCAAACAAGAGAAAATGGG
>CANRAL010000003.1 GCA_947628585.1 uncultured Bacilli bacterium
TGGACTTTCCAATTAATATATATGATGTTTATGCTGATTATAACTTTAATCCATCACCTCATATCTAATACACAGCATTTTTTTTTTTAAGTTTACAAATATATATATATATATATAATAAAAGGGTAAAGTAGGTTTTTATGAAAAGAAAAATTGCCTTAATCGTAATTGGAGTTGCTATATTAATTAACATTTCAATGCAAATTACTTTTGCTTATATGAAAAGTGAAATTAAAAATAGTGAAAGAGATACTAGTATAACGGTGAATACGTGTACTAATCTTTCCATAGTTGATAATAATAGCAATTCTATTAAATTAGAAAATACTTATCCTATGGATGATGAAATGGGGTTAACTACGACTCCTTATGAGTTTGAAGTGGCAAATACTTGTGAAGGATATGCTAATTTTTCTTTATATTTAACTAGTTTAAATGATAATGAAATAAATGATAATAATATTCGCTTTGCTTTAACTGATAGTAATAATAATATTTTAAAAACTGATTTATTAAATTTTAAAAATGTAGCTAATGGTAGTTCCGATTTTACGGAAGATGAGTTAAACGAATTAGATTTAGGAATAAAAGGAAAACATAAAAATATATATAAAGTTTATAGTGATGAAGTTAGAAGCCAAGGAACAAATGCTTATAAATTATATTTATGGATAGATAAAGATACTAAAAATGATACGATGAATCAAACATTTAAACTAGGTTTATCTATCAAAAAATTAGTTGTCGATACCCAAGAAGAAACTTTTGCTAATTATTTAATAAATAATAAAGATAATACATTAATTTATCATGATGGAGAAGCAGATTATCCCGAAGAAGAAAATTATAATTTGGAAGCTTTAGATTATTCTTACCGTTATAGTGGGGCAAGTGAAAACGTAAATAATTATGTTTGCTTTGGAGCTGATGTTTGTGAGGGCGAAAAAGATACTCATTTATATCGGATAATTGGATTATTTAAAAATAAAGAAGGAAAGTATGAGGCTAAACTTATAAAAGCATTAGAAGCCACAACGACGGAACTAGGAGAAGTTGGTGCATATGATAATTCATCATATAAATTTGCTTGGAATAATAGTAATGGGGCTGATAGTTTAAATATATGGAAGGACAGTAATTTAAATCATGATAATTTAAATGGTTATTTTTTAAATGATTATTTAGAAGAAAAATGGCAAAAAATGATTATTGAACATTCTTGGCAAGTCGCGGGAAATGATAAAAGTCTTGTTAGAGATGATCAAAACGCCTTTGGAACTTATGATAGTGAAGTAGGAAATAATAAAATAACTTTAGATAATTTAGGTAAATGTGCTATAGATAGTTCTGGTACTCCTTGTACCTATAATGACATTATTCATAATGCGAAAGTTAGTCTAATGTATGTAAGTGATTATTTATATGGTGCCAATCCAAAATATTGGTCTTATAATGGTCGTAATTCCAATTCAGATCATACTAGTGATTATGCAGCAAGTGGAGCAGATAATTGGTTATTTATAAATTCAACAGAATCTATATTAACTAGATTATATGATAAAGGCCATCTTGATTCAATTCTTGTTGTCAGTAGTGATGGATATATTTCTGATCGGAATGTAGATGAATTAGAAAGAATAAGACCAACTTTCTATTTATATTATGACGTTTTATACGATGGTGGTAATGGTAGCATACTAAATCCATATCGTTTATCTTATAATTAATTTATATTCATTTTAAAAATAGAATTATTTATTTAACTTTTACTTTAGCTCCAATTTCCCAACTTCTTTGTCTTTCTAATCTATTTTGTTGGATTTTATCTTCAATAATTTTATTAATTTCATTTTTATCTTCTTTAGTTAAAACAGTGTTAACTTTACTTTCTTCATACCATTTTAAAATGGTAATACTTGCTTCAAGTGGTGGTTTTGTTATAGGCTTGGCAAAATCCCATACTGAAGTTTTTTTATTCGTTCTTTCTTTTAATTCTTCACTTTTTATATCGAGTAAAAAAGCTTTAAATATTTCTTTATCTTCTAAATTATTTTCTTTTAAAAATAAACTAAAATGTTCGGCAAATATTTTTAAATTTTCTTTATCTAATAAACTATGAGTCTTTAAAAATTCACTTTCTTTTTTAAAAAAACTTCTTAATATTTTTCTATCTTCTAAAGAAAATACTTTTAAATTCATTATAATGCCTCCTAGAAATATATTGTTTATTATAGCATACTATCAATTAGTTTCATAATTTTTATTTATTAATTTGTATTCTGTGTTATAATAAATACTAATTTAGGAGGTAATTATGAATATAAATATTAAAGAATTAATGGATAAAAATTATGAAGTTTTTTTAAAACTAGTAGAATTAGGAATTATCAATAAAGAAGTAGCTTTTAATGCTGTTTTAGAAAGTAACAATGCTTATTTTATTTATTGTTTTTCTAAAAATATAAAGAATGTAAATGTTGAAAAATTAAGTGATGCAATTATCCAAACCAAGAATGCTAAATATATATATTATTTTGCTAGAGATGTAGAAGGCGCTAATATCGAAAAATTGGAAGACGCAATTTGTCAAATTGGTAATGCTGAAAATATTTATAATTTTGCTAAATTTGTAAAAAACGCTAATATTGAAAAATTACAAAATGCGATTTGTCATACTAATGATGTGGAATGGATTTATTGGTTTGCTCAAAATGTTGAAGGTGCTAATATTCGAAAATTAGAAGATGCAATGATAAAAACCGAAAATGCCAAATATATATATTATTATACAAACTTAAGAGGAGCTAACATTGAAAAATTAGAGGATGCCATTATTCAAACAAAACATGCAATATGGATTTATTATTTTGCTAAAGATGTAGAAGGTGCTAATATTGAAAAGGCGGAAGATGCAATATGTCAAATTGGTTATGCTCAATATATTTATTGCTTTGCTAGAGATATTAAAGGGGCTAATATTAAAAAATTAGAAGACGCCATTATTCAAACATATAATATAGGTTGGATTAGTAAATTTGCTAAAGACATTAAAAGAGCTAATAGTGAAAAAATTAATCAAGCTTTGGAAAAAATTCGAAAAATGAAAGATGATTTGGCTAATTTAATAATTTCAATAAAAGAACAAAATTATATTGATATATCAAATAATAGACAAAAATATGAACAATTATTTACTGAGGATACTCATCCTATGGAAAGAAAGTTAAAATTGTAAGATTATTATTAATGAATTTGTTTATTTTAAAAATAAGATATAATAGTAACTTACGAAGGAGAATAAATACTTATGCCTAAAATTAATTTTAAAGATTATCTTGATAATTATGACGAAATAAAAACAGAAGAAAAGAACACTAAAAAAGTTAATGATTTAAAATATCAAAAAGAAAAAGCGAAAGAAATAAATCAAAAGTATATTGAATTAAAGGAGTACTTAGAAATACTTAAAAATAACCTTAACACTGGCTCTATTTCTAAAACTGAAATAGAAAAAAATATTAGGGATAATATTAATAATATTCAGTCTTTAATAAGAGATACCTATGATTTATGTAGAAAAAATAGAATATATTCTAATTATGTAGATACATTAAAAGGAACTATAGGAGGTTTTTTGGTTTATTTAGTAGTTTTAATAGGAGCTATAGTATGTGAACAACTTGTTATTGTTCCTGGGACTAGATTAGTTTTCCAAATAATTACTATTTTAATATGGTTAATAACTGATATACTTTTCTCTGCTTTAACTAAGGAGGATGTTCCTACTATTAGTAGTGGTTTTAAGGCTTTAATTGGCTTACTTCCTTTTAATAATCGTTATTCTTTTACTAAAAATTTTAGTAAATTAAAGAAATTAGAAAAGGAATACAAAATGTTAGAAAAACAATATGATGAATATTTAAAATATTTAGATAGTTCCGAAAAATCAAAAGTGGGAGAATCTATTATTAGAGAAAAAGAAGTTAAAGATTTATATTTATTAGAAATAACTAAATTAGCGAATAAAGTAAAAGAATTACCTATAGATAATGAAAGAAATAATGAAAGAGAAAAATATTTAATCGCATTAGAAAAACTTGCTGAACTTTATAAAAAAGAAAAAGAAAGTATTATTTTAAAAAATGGACGTGTTCATAGTGAAGAAGAAATAGAATTGGGAATAAATGTTTTAAAACAACTTGCTTATATTGAAATGCAAATTAATGATAAGATCTATAAAAATAATAATGTTAATTTATTAAACGAAGATTATTTAACTACTTTAGGTAAATTAGATATTGCTAAAGATAAAAAGTTAAAAAGAACATTGAGCTTAAGAAAATAATCTGTTAAAATATAACATCACGGTGATTAATATGAGTGGTAGAGCTATACCAAGATTAGTTAGTATATCAATTGAAGAAGAAAGAGAATTATTAAGTAATTTAACTTTCTCTAATCGGCAAAAATTAATTGAGGGGTATATCCCTTTAGTTAAAATACTTATAGAAAAGTATTATGCTGATAGTGATGAAGAAGAATTACTATCTTTTGGTATGGAAGAATTAATTAAATGTATTGATGATTTTAAAAATAGTGGACAGGATAATTTATATTGTTATACTTTTTTGAGAATTAAAAAAAGTATGTTTTCTTTTTTGAAAAAAGAGACTGTAAGAAAAAGTAATGAAGAATTTTTAAGTAAAGAAACATTAAGTGATCAAAATTTAGAAGAAGATTTTATTGTAAAAAATGAAAATGATATAAGATGGAATAAGATATCAGAATATCTTAAAACAATAAGTGAAGAAGATTATAAAATACTATATATGTATTATAATTTAGGATATACGCATGAAAAAATCGGTGAGTTATTAAATTATAAAACTAATACGATATCTTCTAGAAGATTAAGAATTATAAGTAGAATTAAAGTATATTTATTTAAAAATGGGTTATTTAATGAAGATGATTTGACCATTGATGAAAAGAAGATGGCAAGAAGATTTAAGAGTCCTACCTACGAAGAAGTAATGCCTTCTTATATGTTAAAAAAAGAACATCCCAGTAATGGCATCTTAGAAAAAGAAAAAAGATTAGAAGAATTAATTAACAAAGATAATTTAGATGATATTAGTAAATATTTGAGCAGTGATGAGATAAATAAGATTTTTATGCTTTTAAAGTCTGATACTTTAAGGGGTATATTTGGAAATTTAAATATTGAAGATTTCTTTATTATATGTTTAAGATTTGGATTCATTAATGGGAAAAGCTATACTTCTGAAGAAATTGCTTTATTTTTAAATATAGATATAGATAAAGTTACTTCTTTAACAAAAGATGTTTTAATAAACTATAAAAAAGTACTTGCAAGTAATGAACCTTCACGTACATTATAGATTAACTATTTTTTGACATGATAAGGTCTTTTTGTTATAATATTAATCGTATTTTTCAGGGGATTAATTTATGGATAAGGCTATACTTTATAATATAACAGTAGAAAAAGTTAATAAAAGAATAACTGATTTAAAGACCATTGGTTTTAATTAGTTATGTAATGGAATCTTAAAATAATATTTATTTAATGTAGATTACCTAGAAGATAATCCTGAAGCAAAAAAATGGCAATAAAAAATTGAAAGTGTACTACATTTAATAAAAATTATTACATAAGGAGTTGATATCTATGCTTTATATCGACAATAAAAATTATAAAATTACGAATCAAAAAATTTTTGTTGGAAAATATATCAAAAATGGTGAAAGCGGTTATAATATTAATATCCAATTATTATTTATTGATTCCGATAGTAAAGAACAAGGTTATATAAACTTAGATTTAGGTTTTGAAAAAGATAATGACATAAATAACTTTTTAAATAAGAAATATGATGGTGTTCCTTTCGAAGATGATATATTTTTTGAAGTATATGATACAAAAAAGTTTTTAGATACGGAAATAGAGAGTAAAATATTAGTTAAATTAAAAGAAATAATAGATGATAAAGTCAAAGTTATTTTTGAATTAAATGATGATTTAATTAAGATAAAATTCGATGGCTTTTTAACATTAACTTATTAAAAATGGATATTTAAAAAAATAAGCAAATCTATCGTTATAATATCTGATAGATATTTTTTGTATAAAGAAATGTTGGCTTAACTTTTTTTATTTGAATTGGATGGTTAATTGTAACATATTTTGATGATTTTAAAAATTTTCCACTATCACGTTCCATTTCATTACTTATTGTGGTAAAATAATTCCTGTAAAATGAATTAGCAAACGATATAGATATATTAAAAAGGTGATTTATGGAAGAATATAAGAAAAAATTATTAAAAGATTTTGTTTGGTTAAGAAATAAAATAAATTTTGATTTTATATATGATAAAAACGAGTTTACTTATAATGATATAAAAAGGTATTATAAAAAGACAAAATACTTATTATATCGCCTAATGGGCTCTAAAGAAGGATATATGCATATTGATATTTCAGATGATGGCATTCATCAAAATGGCAAAAATTATCAAACATATCATGTTAATAAAATAAATGAGATAATAAAACAAAATAATTTTAAAAATGTACTTGAATTGGGTTGTGGTCAAGGTGCTAATATGGCATATCTTGCTAAAAGAAATCCAGATATATCATTTACAGGTATAGATTTATATCCATCTTTAGACAAAAAAAATAGAAAATATAATATCAAATTAATTGAAGGAGATTATCATAATTTAGAAAAAATAGAAAGTAATTCTGTCGATTTTGTCTATGCAATAGAGACTTTATGTTATTCTACTAATAAAAATCAAATTTTTAAAGAAGTAAATAGAGTATTAAAAAAAGGGGGATTATTTGTCATTTATGATGCTTATTTAAATAAACCTAGAAATCAGTTAACTGAAATTGAAGAATTGGGAGCAACATTAGTAGAAAAAGGTTACTATTTAGATGAATTTGAATTTATTGGTAACATTAACAACTATATAAAAAAGAATAATTTTAAAGTTATTAAGGCTGAAAACATGAAAAATAAAATAATTAATCATTTATATGCTTATCAAAATAGAATAAAAAAGTATTTTAAAATGGGAATTATTTTCAAAGTATTTTGTAAACTGATACCTAAAGAAGTGCTAGGTAATATAGTTCCTGTATATTTTATGGCAAACACAGTTGAAATGGATTTATCAGTTTATTATTATCATAAATTACAAAAATAATTATAATTGAAAATATTAAAAAGAAATTGTCAATAAACAAAGTAAGAAGGTGATTATAGTGAATCAAGATTTAAAAATTATCAAAAAGAAATATGGAGAAAAGATGGCTCATTTATGTAGAGAGTTGTTTCCAACTATTTTAGAAACTGATGGTTTGCTTTTGAATTTGATGCTTAGTCATTTTGAGCCAAACCATGATTTATATGATGATATTATAAGTCAAAAAAAAGAAGATGATTTTAAAGATTTTATTTATAATTTAATAGATATTGAAAAGAATAATAAAATAAAGGTAATTAAAACTCCGAAAGAACTATTAAGTGAAGCTGGTTATGATTTGTATGAATGTAAAACAGAAGAAGATATTCAAAATTTTAAAAAATATTATGCTCCTGGAGAAACATTATGTACTTTTAAGGGTGGTAGACTAAGTAGATGTCATGTTTTCTTTGCCATAAAAAAGAATGTCGATGAAATAAAAAGAGAAGATTATCCTAATTCTCAAAGACAAGATGAGTATGGTACAAGTGTTATAAGTATTCAATTTACCAAAGATGAATCTCATACATTATCTATCAAAAATCGTTATAATCATCATGTTAATAATCCTGATAGTACATTTGGCAATAGTTTAGATAGCATTATTGATGGCTTAACTGAATCTTTTGCCGAATTTTATGGTCTTGAGCAGAAACACCCCAATAGTAAATTGGATTTAAATGGTTACGTTTTGGCTAGTGATGGTAAATTATATAAATATAGTTTAGAAGTAAATAATGTTTATTATTGTCCTAATAATATAATTATTGATAATTTTGAAGTTAAAAGATTTGATAAAGAGAAATATATAGTATTTGAATATTTCATTTTAGATCTTGTAAAAAAAGAAGTAAAAGTATATGATGCCGATATAAAAGATTCTTTTCCTAGTACTTTAGTAAATATTCCAAAAATAGAAGTGAAAAGAAAAGGGGAAGAAAAAGAAATTAAATTTACTTTTCAAGATGATAAAGAAGTAAAAATGGTTTTAGATAAAGATAATAAATTAATAGAACTAGATAATCCCATTGTAAAAAATATTGGCGATAATTTTTTGATTTATAATGAAAATTTAAAAATATTATATTTACCAGCTGCTGAAAAAATAGGCGATGATTTTTTAAGCTATAATTTATCTTTAGTAAAATTTGACTTATCATCTGTGGAGGAAATTGGCGATAACTTTTTATATTATAATAAAAAAATTTATAAGTTAGCTATGCCACGTGCACGAATAATAGGTAATTTTTGTTTATATCATAATGAAACTATAAAAGAGTTAGATCTTCCAGAACTTGCGGAAGTTGGCAACGATTTTTTAACTAATGCTTATGCTTTAATAGAAGTAAAATTACTAAAGTTACAATTGGTAGGTAATAATTTCTTATATAGAGCGTTTTCTTTAAAAAGATTATATTTACCATCCACCAAAAAAGTAGGAAATGACTTTTTAAGAACAAGTGTATCTTTAAAAGAAGTGGATTTATCATCCTTAGAAGAAGTTGGAGACAATTTTATGTTTAGTTATAGAGTTTTTTTTGATAAAAATTTATCTTCCTTTAAAATTGGCAATGGTAATTTTAATTCTTTACTTAAGGAAAATATTAACCAAGATAAAAATACAAGATAAAACAGAAAAGAGGAAAATAAGAAATGCAAAAATTAATGATTATTAAAAAAGATAACTATGATTATACTTTACAAGGCAAAGATAATAAGGAATATCATTTTAATATAGAATTTTATAATATTGAAAGAAATCCCAACGTTGGTGATTATCTATTTATGTCCGAAAAAATATTACAAGAAAATAATTCTGTTTTAAGTTTTGATGGTTTAGAAAGTGAATATGGAAGAAAACTAAAAAATGCCAATGATGATGATATTTTGATTTTAGTAATTAATGAAGAAAAAATATACTTAAAAAGAGTATATGGTTAATTAATATAACAAAATATAATTTAAAATTATTGTTAAATATATTATAATTATTTTAGATGTTTATACGAATATTTTTAGAAAAAAGAATTAGCAATAAGTAAAAGAATGGATAGAGAAATTGACAATAATAATTTTCGGAACAAACTATTAGCTTTTGAAGAATTTGCAAACGATGTAACAATGAGATAAATTATAAAAATAAATATATAGAGGGTGAAAATATGCTTAATGATGTAAAAATAACTTTAATTACTAAAGAAGAATTTTTTAAAAATGATCAAAAAGGTTTTTTTAAGCACGATTATCAATTAGATGCTATAAAAAAATATGGAAGCCTAATCTCTGATACTACTTTAGTCAAAATAACTGATGGAAATGGATATTATTCTTGGACTAGAACTAAAGGTGCAGGTAATAAAGTTGGGATAATTGATTCCACTGGAAATTATTCTGAAGTAGTGAGTAATTATCTTCCAGCAGGGATAAGACCAGTTTTAAAATTGCCTGGTAGAGTAGATAAGATATTTCCAGGCGTAGAGCCTTATTATGAAGGAAAATGTGAATTTGTCGAACTAGGAGAATACCCTCAAAATATAAGTGCTGATATTGATTTTCTGTTAGAAACATCATATAAGGAAAATAAATATAAATTAAAAAAGACTGGAAGAGTATTTCATATAAATAATCAAATATGTGAAGAATATCAATATATTGATAGTAAAAATTATATTCGATATAGAGTTGATTTAAGAATTTACAAAAGTGTTTATATTAATAGGGGATTTGAAAAAGAAAATGGCGAATATATTTGGCTTAATGTTAGACCTGTTAAATGGCTCGTTGATAAAACTGATACTTTAATTTCAGAATATAATTTGCTTTCGGGGATAATTTTTAGTATGGATGGTTATGATGGTAATTTTGAAAAAACCTATATGTATGATTTTTTAAATAATGTTATGTTTAAAGATATATTTCAAGATTACTTACCTAAAAAAGAAGAGGTAAAAGCTGAATCTAAAGAAGAGGCAAAAAAAGAACCTAAAGATAATATTTTACAAATGATTAAAGGATTACTTTATAAAACTAAAGAAATAAAAGATGAAGATGATAAAATAAATATTGTTAATGATTTAATGAGTTTAGCAAGACTTTATGCTGATGAACTTATTAAAATTAAAAATAAAGAAAAAGGTAAATATAAAACTGAAAGAGATTTAATAAGTGAAGGGATATTACCCTATTATGTTTATATTGAAAGAGAAATAGAAAGAGAAATTAATATTGATAATAAAGAAAGTAAAAGTCTAGAAATAAAAGAAATAGAGAATAACATAAATAATTTAACAAATAAAGCCAGTTTAATAAGTAATGAAGTAAAAAGATTAGAGATATTACAAGAAATAGAAAATTTGAGATTAAATTATTTAAATAATTTAGTTAGTAAAAAGAAAAGTTATGAGAAGATAGATTTTACTAAACCATTAGAAGAAGTTAAAACAAATAGTGGAGAAGTTAAACTAACATTTATTCCTCCTAAACCAGTATTAATAAAAGAATTGGTAGAAAAAGAATTAGAAATAAGTAAAAAAATAAATCAAGAATTAAATAATAATTACATAATAGATGAACTGGTGGATTTAGAAAAGAATGCTAGTGAAATAGTAAAAAGAAAAATATTTAAATAATTTATATGGTAAATTAATTTATTTAAAACTAGACTATCAATTATTAAATATATTATAATTAATATAGGTGGGTAAAATGAGGTTACATTTTTTAAAATCGTCATGGGATGACATTATATTATTAGAAGAAAATAATCATTATGCTTTAATAGATACAGGTTTTACAGAACAATTTAAACAAATTCAAAACTATTTTACCAAGTTAAATATTAAAAAATTAGATTTTATTTTTTTAACTCATTTTCATCGAGATCATTATGGAAATATTGTTGATATTATTAAAAATTATCAAGTAGATAATGTATATTTTAAAGATTATAGTGGTCTTGATGGTAAGACCGCGACGGGAATGTCTGCAAGTTTTGAATATCGTCAAGAAGAAATGAATAAATGTAATTATATAAAAGAAAATATTAGAAAATATAGTAAATTAATTATAATAGATGAGAATATTAGAAATATTAAATTTAATAACCATATTTTTAAAGTGTATGCTAGTGATAATAAATTAAATAAAATATTTAATGACAAAAACTCTCCTTATTATAAAAAATATCTTTTAAGTGAGAATTATAATAGTTGTGTTTTATATACTAAAATTTATGGTAAAAATATATTATTAAGTGGGGATATAACTGATAGTGAAAAGTATAAAGGTATTGCTTATAAAAATAATTACCAAATTGCTAAAATGATTAAGGAGGAGATAGATATTTATAAAGTAGCGCACCATGGAGATATTTATTCTAATAGTAAAGATACTTTAAATATTTATAAACCTAAATATGCTATTATAACAAATACTAAAGAAGGATTATTAGACTTAGAAATAGAAAATAATTTAGTATCTTCTAATAAGGATGTAGTAATTTTATATACTGATAAAAATATTATATTAGAAATTAATAGTGATGGTAGTATTAAGAATAGTAGAGGTTTATAATGCGTATTGGTGTTGATATTGATAATGTTTTAGCAAATTTTGATGTCTCTTTATTAGAAGAATTTCTAAAACACGATAAAACTTTAAGAAATAAAGGAATAATTAATAAAAATGTTTATATAACAAGAGGTATGTTTGATTGGACAGAGGAAGAATTAAATAGCTTTTATAAGGAAAATATTGAAAGAATAGCCATAAATTTAAAAGTAATTGAAGGGGCTAAAAAATATATTGATAAATTAAGAGAAGATGGGCATGAGATATTTATAATTACAGGAAGAAATAATGGAGACTATTCTAACCCTTTTAGAATGACTAAAAAGTGGTTAAAGAAGAATAAAATAAATTATGATAAACTCATATTTACTAATGCTTATGAAGTTAATAATAAAACTAAAGCATGTCTTAAATATAATATTGATATTATAATTGAGGATTCCGCTAGAATATGTCAAGATTTAGTAGCAAATAATATTAAAACCCTAATTATGGATACACCTTATAATAGAAATTTTAAAATTAATAGAGTACATAATTGGGAAGAAATATATAATTACATTGGCAAGATTACTAAAGAGAAAACTAAAGTAATATTAGATACAGATACTTATAATGAATGTGATGATCAATTCGCTTTAGCGTATCTTTTAAAAAATTCTAATAATTTTACAGTTGAGGCTGTTACAATTGCTCCTTATAAACATTCTTCTAAAAACGAAAGTGTTCAAAGTAATTTAAATAAAAGCTATAAAGAAGCCCGAAAAATATGTAAATGGTTAAATTTTGATATTAAAAAAATATATAAGGGTTCTTCAAATTTTATTTTGGGTGGCTATAATGAAGATAATGAGGCAGTTAATAAAATTATTGAAATTGCTCATAAAAATGATAAGACAATAATTTTAGCTATTGGGGCCATTACTAATGTGGCTTTAGCTATTAAAAAGAGACCGGAAATAACTGAAAAAATAGAAGTTATATGGTTGGGAGGTAATGATTTAAAATGCCATAATAATTTAGAATTTAATTTTAAACAAGATATTGCGGCTGTAAAAATTATTTTAAATTCTAAAGTAAAATTAACTATTATCCCTGCTAAAAATGTTACTTCTAAATTAATTATATCTTTAGAAGAATTAAAGAAAAATTTATCTAAAAATAAATTAAACAATTATTTAATAAAAAAATTTTATAAAGATGGTTATCATGGTATTCAAGAAAAAAGAGTTATTTGGGATATAGCCGTTGTGGCCTTTTTAATCAATAATGACTGGTTTAAAACAACATTAATTAGTTGTCCTCTTGTTTTAGAAGATACATCTTATAAATTTACCAATAATAAGCATCAAATTATGGTAGTGGAAGATATAAAAGAAAAAGAAATATTTAAGGATTTATTTAGAAAGTTAGGCGAATAAAATGAAATTAACAAAAGATAAGGCTTTAGAACTTTTGGAAGATGCCAAAAAAACAACTTTAGACGAAGGGTGGATTATTCATTCTTTATGTGTTGGCGAAACAGCAGGAGTAATTGCTCAAAAATTGAAATTAGATGTTGATAAAGCCATAACTCTTGGATATATTCATGATATTGGAAAGAGAAATAAAAATACTATTGGTCATGTATTAAATGGTTATGAGTTTTTAAAAAGTTTGGGTTATGATGAAGAATACTGTAATATTTGTTTAACTCATTCCTATTTAAATAATGACTATCTTTGTACAGCTGGTGGTATTCCAAAAGATATTCCATTTAGAACTAAATTTATTAAAGAACATGAATATACAATTTATGAAAAAATAATCAATTTATGTGATTTAATGTGTAAACAAAATAGAATGACTTTAGAAAAAAGATTAATTGATATAATGTTAAGAAAAGGTGTTGCAGAAAATACAGTCTATCATATAAATGAGGCAGAAAAACTTAAAGAAGAAATAGAAAGTATGATGGGCTGCTCAGTATATTCGCTTTTTGATGATATAGAAATATAAAAAAGTTTAAAAAATAGGACTTATTAAAATAAAACGAAAATTATCAAAAACATGAATGATAAAAATTTAAGTATTGAAGATATAAGGTCATTAGCTAATTTGTATGGACGTGAACTTTCAGAATTTGCAAAATATGCTGATGAAATAATGAAGAGGTAGAATTACATGTCCGTTTTTGGGTGAAGCATTGACAATTATAGGAAAATACTATACAATGATAATGAAGTTCAGAACTGACAAACACTATGGTGAAGTCAGTCTTTTAATATAAAGGAGATAAAGAGTTTATAAAAGAAAAAATAATAAACGGTTGAAAGTATTAAATGTTTAATACTTTTTTTAGATAATACATATTAGTAAAGACAACAAAAAAGATATTAATTATTTCACTTATTACTAAACTATAAATACCAATATGACATAAGGAAAAGATAGCTAAAATAATTAATTTTAAAAGAACTCCTAATAAGGAAATATTCATAGTTATTTTAGCTTTATCTAATGCTTGTAAAGAAGAAATAATTACTCCTTCGAGGTAAAATAAGACAAAAAAAGGAGCTAAAATTTTTATATAATTAGATCCACTTGTAGTACGATATAAAGTAAAAAGTAAATTATTTCTAAAAACAAAAATTATAAAAGAAAAAAAGGAACCAATAATAAAGGCAAAAAGAATACCTTGTTTTATTCTTCTTTTTACCATTGGCATATTTTTTACTTTATAATATTTACTTACTTCGGGTAAAATTGACATTGATACGGCGGCAATAAAAAAGGAGGGCATAGTAAGTAAAGATAAAGCATAGGCATTATAAATACCATATTCATTTAAGATATAATTATTACTATAACCACTTATTAAAAGTAAATTGGTTAAAATAATTGGTTCAAAAAAATAACCAATGTTTCCTACAATGCGACTAGATACGGTTGGTAAGGATATATCTAAAATACTTTTGGTGGTTTTAAAATTTGGTTGTAATTCCTTTTTATCCAACCGAATTTTTTTAGGTAAAAAGAAAAGAAAAACAATAATGGAAGATATTTCACTAATTATAGTTAATAAAACTAAACCAATAACGGCAATTAAAGTACTTTTAAGCATTAATTTAGGTAATACTAAATAAATAATAATTAATCTAATTATTTGTTCTATTACGTTACTTGTAGCATGAGGAATCATATTTTGTTTACCATAAAAATAACCTTTAAAAACACTAGAAATAGAAACAAATGGTAGAGTTAGAGCCATAGCAATTAAAATAGGGTAACTGCGGGGTTCTTTAAGTAAATTAATAGCGATAAATTTTGAAAAAATAAGCATTAAAATAATTAAAACAAAATTAATGGTTAATATTATAAAAGCACTGGTAGATAAAATTTTTAAACATCTTTTCTTAATACTACTATTTTCGGCAATTAATTTGGATATGGCCGTGGGAATGGCTAAAGAGGAAATAGTTAATAATAAAGAATAAGTGGGAGTTGCAATAGAATATAAAGATACACCTAATTCGCCAATTATTCGCGTATATATTATCTTAATTATAAAGCCGAGAATTTTCGTTAAAAAGCCACTGATAATTAAAATAAATGTGGATTTTAAAAAGATGTTATCTTTTCTTTTCATGTTTCACCTTTATTAAATCTTGTAATTGTAATATAATGGTTATATAAAATATTATTTAATTTAGGTGAGAAAAATGACTAGTAAAATAACTTTTAAATCTTTAGAAAAAGAATTAAAAAAAAGAGAAAATTATCAAGAGATATGTGATGCTTATGAATATGCTTTAAAGATGCATGAAGGTATGAAAAGATTAACCGGAGACGATTTAATTGCGCATGTTTTAGAAGTTACGAAAATATTATTAGATTTAAATGTCGATGATACAACTATTATTGCTTCATTACTTCATGAAGTAATTAATAATGGTACTAGTTCTTATGAAGAAATAAAGGATAAATTTGGCTTAGATGTGGCTAATATTGTCGAATCTGTCTCTAAAATAAATAAATTGGAACTTCCTAATAAAGATGAAAGTTCAGCTTACTATTTAAGGAAAATATTAATTGGTTTGACGGAAGATGTTCGTTCTTTATACATAAAACTAGCTGATCGACTTCATAATATGAGGACAAATTGGGCAGTTAGTAAAGAAAAGCAAAAAGAAAAAGCAGAAGAAACTATGGATGTTTTAGTTCCTATTGCGCATCGTTTAGGGATTAATTCCATTAAAAGTGAATTAGAAAATTTATCTTTATATTATTTAAAACCCGATGTTTATAATGATATATTGGAAAAATTAAATGATACAGTAAGTAACTTAAATGGTTATTTAGAGGAAATGAAAGATGCTTTAATTGATATTTTAACTAATGCGAATATTAAATTTAAAATTAAAGGTCGCGTAAAAAGTGTATATAGTATTTATAATAAATTAAATAATGGAAAAAAATGGGATCAAATTTATGATATTTTAGCTTTAAGAATTTTTGTCGATAAGGAAAGTGACTGTTATCAAGTTATCGGTTTAATTCATGCTAATTTTCGGCCAATGCCTAAAAGATTTAAAGATTATATTGCTAATCCTAAAGAAAATATGTATCAGTCTTTACATACGACCGTTTTTGGGGTAGAGGGAAAAATATTTGAAATTCAAATAAGAACTTATGAAATGGATGAAATCGCGGAAAAAGGGATAGCTAGTCACTGGTCTTATAAAGAAAAAGGAGCTAAAAAAGTTCAAAATATTATGGAACAAAAATTAGAATTGTTCCGAAACGTTATTGAAAGTGGGAATAAAGAAGAAGATAATGATTTTGAAGATGCTGTAAATAGTGAAATTTTTTCGGATTCTATCTACGTTTATACCCCCAATGGGGATTGCTTAGAATTACCTAAGGGTTCAACACCAATTGATTTTGCCTATCGGATTCATTCTAATATTGGGGATAAAACAGTTGGTGCTTTAGTAAATGACCAAATTGTGCCTTTAAATACGCTTTTAAATAATGATGATATTATTAGTATTAAAACTAATCCTAATGCCTCTCCGAATAAAGACTGGTTGAATTTTGTTAAAACTACCCAAGCTAAAAAGAAAATAAAAGCGTATTTTAGTAAACAAGATCGAGAAGAATATATTAATCGGGGAAAAGATATTTTAGAAAAAGAATTACGGAAAAGAAAACTTAGTTTTAATACCTTATTTAGTAATGAAGCTTTAAAGAAAATTATTACCGATTTAAAATTAACTGATTTAGATGATATTTATTTATCAATTGGTTCTTTAAGGTACACAGCCGGTTACATTATAAATTTAGTAAATGAAGAAAAACCGGAAGTAATTGATGCCGGTTTAGTAAAAAATAATAATTCTAATTCTAAGACTAACTATAAAGGAACAATATTAGTTGAAGGAGCCAAAGATATATT
Organism: uncultured Bacilli bacterium; assembly: GCA_947628585.1. GTDB lineage: Bacteria > Bacillota_I > Bacilli_A > RF39 > UBA660 > Onthocola_B. Next base: position 17,285 of record CANRAL010000003.1, read on the forward strand.
AGTTAATATTGCCAAATGTTGTCTTCCAATTAAAGGGGACGAAATTGTAGGTTATATAACTAAGGGAGATGGAATAACTATTCATAAAAAAAGTTGCAGTAATATTGATTTAGAAAGTGATCGAATTATAAATGTCAGTTGGAATTATGATAGTAATAATTATTTCCAAACGAATATCTATGTAATGGTAAATGCCAATAAAAATATTATGGCCGAAATAATCACGGAAATAGGTAAAAAAGATTCTATAGTATTATCATGTAATACTTTAAATAAAGATGATAAAACAATATATGCCATGAATATTAAAGTAAAGGATAATAAAATGTTAGATACTATTATAAATACCGTTGAAAAAATGAATAATGTTATTAGTGTAAGTAAAGATATGGAGAGTTTATGAAAGTTTTAGTTCAAAGAAGTAAGGAAAGTAAAGTATTAGTTAATGGTAAAGAAGTAGGTAAAATTAATAATGGTTTAGTTTTATTTGTTGGTTTTACTAATAATGATAATGAAGAAATATTAGAAAAAATGGCTAATAAAGTCTGGAATCTTCGAATTTTTGATGATGAACAAGGAATTATGAATAAAAGTATTTTAGATGTAAATGGCCAAATATTATCTATTAGTCAATTTACATTATATGCTAATACGAAAAAAGGTAACAGGCCTAGTTATATTGAGGCTTTAAATGGAACTGATGCTTTTAATTTATATACTAAATTTAATGCTATTTTACAAGAAAAAGTTAAATTAGAACAAGGGATATTTGGTGCGGATATGCAAGTTTATATTCATAATGATGGACCAATAACTATTCTTTTAGAAATGAATCCTAATTAAGTTGTTTCTTGGAATAAAAAAGTCCTTGTTTGAAGGGAGTTTTAAATATTTATGAAAAAGAAAAATAAAAATTTTAAAATAAATAGAAAATATCGTAAATTAGATAAATGCAATTTACCATTTGAATTTTACGATAAAAATAAGGAAAAATATGAATGGGTAAATTACATAAAATATATTGATAATACGATGACATATAATAGGAATAAATATTTAATTGATGCAATAGAAACAATTTGTAAAGTTGGTATAACTTATAATTACAATATTAACAATAATTGTAACAATAAAAATTATCAAAGTCATTGTCATAATTTTGATAGTGTATTAAAAGAATTATACTTTTATCCCGAATCTTTTAATATTCCCGATGAATTCAAAGAAGATTATAGTAAACAAGAATTAAATTTTATTGAGGAAATACAAAAATATTTATTATTTATTAAATTAAAAGATTTCCAATATTCTAAAGAATATAAATTAATAGAAGAAAAAGTAACAAAGATATTTAGCCAAGAAAAAATAAATTTAATTGATAAAATTAAAATTGCTTATCTAAATATAAAAAGTCAAAAAATACTTTATAAAAATAAATTGGCTAGGTGTCATAATGAACGACAAGCAAAATATCAAAATTATGATCACTTAATTCTTTCTAAAGAGAAAATTAAAAATATTATAAATAATCACCAAAAATTTTTAATTCGTTATTCTCCTTATTTTAAAAATACTAAAACATTTTCAAGTATTGGAAAAAAATATTTGTTAAAAGATGAAAATTATAATATTTTAGCTAGTATAGAAATAATGGAAAATCAGATAATAAAGTTTAAAGATTTTAAACAAGCTATGGCAAAAGAAGTTAAAGATTTTCAAAATTATAAAAAAGCCTTAAAGAAAAATTATATTGCGTTAGATAAAAGTTTTAATGATGAAAGTTTAATTGTTTATGAAAAGATAAAGGTATTAGAAAAATATTAAAATTATCTTGGAGTAGTATCCTAATTAAGCTTTTTACAATTACTTGACATTTTTCTAATTTAGTGATAGGATAATTTTACCTAAAAAAAAGGGGGTAAAGTTAATTATGAAAGAAAAAGATTTTAATGTCAAAAAAATGTATAGTAAGGAACGAAAGAGTATTTTCTTAAATAGTTTTGGTAAAGCTTTGGCAATTTCGACAATAATTGCTTCTTTAAGTTTAGCCTCAATTATAACGGTAGTTGATTTAAATGCTTATCTTACAATGGCTTTAATCGTAATAGCCTCATCTTCAACTATTTATGCAACTTATAAAATGAATAAAATTTATCCTAAAAGAAAGGATAATTATGCAGAAGAAACTCCTCGTTATCAAACAAAAAAAGTAAAAGAAGAAGTAAAACCCGTTATTAAAAATGAAGAAGAGAAAGAAAAAGAAATATTAAATAATATTTTAAATAATTGGGAATTATTAGATGAATATACTAAAAAGTTAGTAAAATATAAAGTTAAAAGACTAAGTCTATTACGAAAATTAGCTAAAAATTCCATAGATAAGGGAGAAATGCTTAATTATTCTAAAGAAATGGATGAAATTTGGGCTTATTTAAGTTGTATTGATAGTCGTTATATTTCTCGGAAAAGGACAAAGAAGAAAAATGAATGGATCTAAAAAGAAAATAAATAAATTTTATCGTTATCAAAATAATCAAAATACTAATTTAAGAGAAGAAGCTGTAGCTTTATTCAATGGTTTTCAAAAAGATTTAGAAAATGATTTTTATGGTGATGCGCGGAAAAAAATTGCCTTACTTAAAAAAACAGGATGGAATAGAACCTTATGGAAAGCTCAAAGTGAACTTGAAGCATTGGAATATAATTTTGATAAAGCTTTTGATTTAATTGATAAATGTGAATATTATCAAAGTAGTCGACCAAGAACTATCGATGATTACAAATATAAAATTGCTACAATTTACCTTATGGAAGGAAAATTTGATATTGCATATGGCATGTTTATAGAATTATTAAGTAGTCCTACTCATCGTGATATAGCTTTAAAAAAATTAATTCATATTGATTTATTAAATTATAATTATGATTTAGCTTTAAAGAAATTAGAAAAGATACCTAATTTAGAAAATGATATTCAAATGGAAAAAGTTCGAATGTGGATTTATTATAATTTAGGAATGGATATACCTAAAAAGTTAAAAAATAATAATCATTATTTTTATAATCGATTAACTGATAGTTCTGATCAATTATTAGTAAGTCATCTAAAACAATTATATTTAACAAATTATAATCGAGACGGATATTGCAAATTATTTTTACCAAATCTAGATTTTTATGCTTTAGTTGATTACGTTAAAAATAATATTGAAAAATATAATGCATTATATTTTAATAATTATCATCGATACATAATGCAATTAGATGAAGTAATTGGAACTGTAAATGGACTTGATACTAAAAATATTTGTATTGGAACATTAGGTATGGGTGAAACAATATTTTCTATTTATCCAGTTCAAGTATCGAAACAATTTGATAATGAAGGAAAAAGTTTAAAAAGAACTTTATAAAGAAAAACAAAAAAACATTGTTTTTCTTTTTATTTATTGGTAATCTGTGGTAAAATATTATCAGAAAAGAGGTAAAAAAATGATTACTAAACCTAAAGGAACTTATGATTTAATTGGATTAGATAGTAAATTATACCAATATATATATAATACGGTAAATGAATATATGATTAATTATCATTATGAATTTATAAGAACTCCGGTTTTTGAGGCTACCGAATTGTTTCATCGAACAGTTGGGGATAATACCGATATTGTTACAAAAGAAACTTATGATTTTGTTGATAGAGGAAATAGAAATATTACATTAAGACCGGAAGGGACCGCGGGGGTAGTTAGAAGTGTCATTGAAAATAAATTATATGGTAATCGCAATGATGCTTTAAAATATTATTATATTGAAACTATGTATCGTTATGAAAGACCTCAGGCTGGAAGATATCGGGAATTAACTCAATTTGGAGTTGAAGTTTTTAATTCTAATTCGATTATGATCGATGCCGAAGTTATCTCCTTGGGATATAATATTTTAAAAGATTTAGGTATAGATAATTTTACGGTTCAAATTAATTCTTTGGGAGATAAGGAATCAAGAGAAAATTATACAATGGCTTTAAAAGAATATTTAAAACCTCATATAGAAGAGCTATGTAGCGACTGTCAAGAAAGATTTAAGAAAAATCCTTTAAGAATTTTAGACTGTAAAGTAGATAAAGATAATTCTATTTTAAAAAATGTTCCTAAATTAAATTCTTATTTAAATAAAGAAAGCTTAGATAGATATAATAAACTTAAGACTTTATTAACGCATTTAGATATTGATTATGAAGAAAATTCTAGTTTAGTTAGAGGTTTAGATTACTATGATGATATTGTTTGGGAATATGTAACTGATAATGATAATCTAGCTTTAGGTGGGGGAGGCCGATATAATCATCTAGTTAAAAATTTAGGAGGTCCGGAAATGCCCGCGATTGGATTTGGAATGGGTATTGATAGGGTTATTAATGAACTTAAAAAAATACTTGAAGGTAAAGGCGAAATTCCTCATAATATTGATGTATATATTATGGGTATTAGCGAAGAAGAAAAAATCGCAGGCTTAAAAATAGCTCAAGATTTAAGATTAAATAATGTAATTACGGAAATAAATAATAGTGATTTAAGTTTCAAAAGTCAATTTAAAGTAGCGGATATGCTTCAAGCAAAATTTTTATTAATTTTAAATAATAATGATTTAGCTAAAGGATTAATTAATGTAAAAGATAATGCTACCAAAGAAGAAATAAAAGTAGATGAAAATGAAATTGTAGATTACATTATTGGAAATTTATAGGAGGAAATATGGAAAATATATATCGTAACTGTTACTGTGGAGAATTAAGAAAAACTGATGAAGGAAAAACAGTTAAAGTAGCTGGTTGGGTTAATTCAATTCGAAATTTAGGTTCTTTAGTTTTTATGACTTTAAGAGATGAAACAGGATTAGTTCAAATAATAAGTGAAGATGCTAAAGAATTTAGTACTTTAACCAAAGAAAGTACAGTTTCTATAACGGGAATTGTAAGATTACGGTCTGATGTTAATCCTAATATGAAAACGGGAGATATTGAAATTCTTTTAAAAGATTTAACAGTATTAGGTAAATGTTTAAATACTTTACCTTTTGAAATAAATAGAAGTAAGGAAGCAAGTGAAGAAACTAGATTAAAATATCGCTATTTAGATTTAAGAAATCCTTTAGTTCATGACAAAATTTTAAAAAGGATTGAAGTAATTAATTTTTTAAGAGAAACTATGCGAAGTTTGAATTTTACGGAAATAGCAACACCAATCATCACAGCATCTAGTCCCGAAGGAGCAAGAGATTTTGTTATTCCTTCACGAAATTATAAAGGTAAATTCTATGCTTTACCTCAAGCTCCTCAAATATATAAACAATTATTGATGGTTTCAGGATTTAATCGATATTTTCAAATTGCTCCTTGTTTTCGAGATGAAGACTGTCGAGCTGATCGGACTTTGGAATTTTATCAATTAGACTTTGAAATGAGTTTTGCAACTGAAGAAGATGTTTATGAAGTTGGAGAAAAGGTTTTTTACGATACATTTAGTAAATTTTCTAATAAAAAAGTAAGTCCTAGGCCTTTTAGAAGAATACCTTATAAAGAAGCTATGGAAAAATATGGTTCTGACAAACCAGATTTAAGAAATCCTTTAATAATTGAAGATATTACCAATATTTTCTCTAATACAGAATTTAAAGGCTTTCAAAATAAAAAAGTAGTGGCTATAAAAGTAGATTCTATTGATAAACCTAATTCTTTTTATAAAAAATGTGAAGATTTCATTAAGGAAAAAGGAGCTGAAGGATTAGCTTATTTAAAATATCAAGAAGATAAATTAAATGGTTCAATTGTAAAATTTTTAAGTAATAAGGAAATAGAAGGTTTAATTAAAAAGTTTAATTTAAAAAATGGAAATGTTTTATTCATTTTAGCGGATAATAAAAATGTTTTAAAATATGCTGGATTATTAAGAACTAAATTAGGAACAGAATTGGATTTAATTGCCAATGACTGTTTTGAATTTTGTATTATTAATGATTTTCCTATGTATGAATACAATGAAGAAGATAAAAAATGGGATTTTGGACATAATCCTTTCAGTATGCCTAAAGGTGGTTTAGAAGCTTTAGAAAGTGATGATATTGAAAATATTGTAGCTTATCAATATGATTTTGTTTGTAATGGTTGTGAAATGGCTAGTGGAGCGGTTCGAAACCATGATATAGAAATCATGAAAAAGGCTTTTGCTATCGCCGGATATGATGAAGAAGTAATCAAAAATAAATTTCGCAGTTTATATACTGCATTCCAATATGGAGCACCTCCTCATGCAGGAATGGCTCCTGGAATTGACCGGATAATTATGCTTTTAACTGATGAAGAAAATTTAAGGGAAGTTCAAGTATTTCCTCCTAATGTATCGGGGATGGATCTACTTATGGGTAGTCCGAATACTTTGGATGAAAAACAATTAAGAGAATTACATATTAAAGTAAGAGATTAAAGGAGAATAAAATGGATTTAAAGGATTTATTAGCTGATATAAAAAATTATTTAAATAAAGAAGTTCATTTGTGGGGTTGGATTCGAAATCATCGCGATCAAAAAACTTTTGGTTTTATCGATTTTTCCGATGGAACTTGTCAAGAACATTTACAAATTGTCTATGATAATAATTTAGCTAATTTTAATGATATAACTAAACTACTAGTTGGATGTGCCATTGAAGTTACGGGTAAAATTGTCGAATCAAAAGGAAATCAAGCTTATGAAATGCAAGCTAGTAATATTAAATTATTAGGAAATTGTCCTGAAGATTATCCGATTCAACCAAAAAGACATACTAAAGAATTTTTAAGAGAACAAGCCTATCTTCGGCCCCGAACTAATCTTTTTCAAGCTGTATTTCGGATAAGAAGTATCGCAGCATGTGCAATTCATGAGTATTTTCAAAGTCATAATTACATTTATGTAAATACGCCTTTACTTACTACTGCGGATTGTGAAGGATCAGATCAAATGTTTAAAGTAACGACTCTTGATTTTAATAATTTACCTTATGATTCCGAACATAAAGTAGATATGAAAAAAGATTTATTTAATAAGCTTACATTTATCACGGGAACAGGGCAACTTCATGGGGAAGCGTTTGCCATGGCTTTTAAGAAAATTTATACTTTTGGTCCAACTTTTCGAACAGAAAATTCTAATACCAAGACTCATGCTAATGAATTTTGGATGATAGAACCCGAAATTGCTTTTTGTCATTTAGATGGTTTAATGGATATAGAAGAAGACATGCTTAAATTTGTTGTAAATTATTGTCTATTACATTGTCAAAAAGAGTTAGAATTTTGTGATAAATTTGTCGAAAATGGTTTAATTGATAAACTAACTAAACTAGTTAATTCTAAATTTACAAGAATTACGCATCATGAAGTAATAGATATTTTAAAGAAAGCTAAAGTTAAATGGGAATTTAATCCTGAATATGACGGAGATATAGCTAAAGAACATGAAAAATATATAACGGAATATTTTAATGGTCCAGTATTTATTACTAATTGGCCTAAAGATATCAAAGCTTGGTATATGAAACTTAATGATGATGATAAAACTGTAGCCGCCGTAGATTTGGAAGTACCTGGAGCCGGAGAACTTATGGGTGGTTCTGAACGGGAAGATGATTATGATAAATTAATTAAAAGAGCAAAGGATTTAAATGTTGATGTTGACACTGTCGATTGGTTCTGTAATTTAAGAAAATATGGTGGTTGCTTTCATTCAGGCTTTGGAATGGGCTTTGAAAGATTAATAATTTATTTGACGGGAGTAGATAATATAAGGGATGTAATTCCTTTTCCACGGACTCCGGGAAATTGTGATTATTAAATAGTGATAATAGGTAATTACTTATTATCTTTTTCGTTTGACAAAACATTATTAACTAGTTAAACTATTAATAATGAACTATATAAAAGAAGGGTGAATTATGAAAAAATTTACAAAAGAAATGGTTGATGATTACGCTAATAAACTTTTAATTGGTTTAACAGAAGAAGAAAATAAATTAGTTTTGGATGAAATGGACATTATTGAAGAAACAATGAATAATATTTTAAAAATTAAAGATATTGCTAAAGTTGAACCGATGTGTTATTGTCTTGACGATTTTTCTATTAAATTACGAGAAGATGAAGCTTTAGAATCTTGTGATATAAATGAACTTTTACAAAATTGTGATATGTATGAAGATCGCGAAATTGTTGTACCAAAGGTGGTGGATAATAAATGAATTATATGTCTAAAACTTTAGAAGAAATTCATAAATCCTTAATAAATAAAGAAGTTACTAGTGCGGAATTAATTCAAGAATCTTTACAAAAATCGCATGAAATCGCGGAAAAATGTAATGCTTTTGTAACCATTTTAGATGATGCTAAAGCCCAAGAAGTAACCGATAATGTTTTATCAGGTATTCCTTATGGGGTAAAAGATAATTATTCCACCAAAGGAATTCTTACAACTGGTTCTAGTAATACCTTAAAAGATTATGTTCCTTTTTTTGATGCAACCGCCATTGCTAATTTAAAAAAAGCTGGTGCGGTAATGGTCAATAAAACTGCTTTAGATGAGTTTGGCATGGGTGGTACTGGAACCAATGCCCATACGGGAATAATTACTAATCCTTGGGATAAAACACGGATGTGTGCAGGATCTTCCGCGGGAAGTGCTGCAGCTGTTGCCAGTGGTGTCTATCCTTATGCTTTAGGTTCCGATACCGGAGATTCTATTCGTAAACCCGCGGCTTTCTGTGGCATTGTAGGGTATAAACCTACTTATGGTATGATTTCGCGATATGGCTTATTTCCTTATGCTTCCAGTATGGATCATTGTGGTGTTTTAACGAGATGTGTTAAAGATGCTGCTTTAGTAGTTGATGCGATGAAGGGAATCGATGAAAAAGATATGACAAGTTGGGATTCTCAAAATATCCACCTTGCGCAAAGTTTAAATGGTAACGTTGCTAATAAAAAATTATGTTATATAAAAGAAATATGTGATATTGATAATTACCCTAATGCTACTGAAGAACTTAAAAAACATTTAGAAAACTTCCAAAAAACTTTACAAATTTGTGAAAAATTGGGAATAAAAGTAGATAAAGTAAGTATTGATAAAACTTTATTAAAAGCGGAACCGGCAGTTTATGTAGTATTATCCTATGCTGAGGCTACCAGCAATTTATCTAATTTGACCGGTATTATTTTTGGTCCGCGAGGTAGTGGAAAAAATGTCGAAGAAATGATTAAAGATCATCGAACCAAAGGTTTTTCACCACTTATTAAAAGAAGATTTGTAATTGGTTCTTATGTTTTACAAAAAGAAAATCAAGAAAAATATTTTAAAAATGCGCAAAGAGTAAGAAGACTTTTAGTAGATGCTTGGAAAAAATTATTTTTAGAATATGATGGCGTTATTTTACCAGTTAGTACTGGAGGAGCCAAACATTTAGATATTAATTTGGATATTTTATCTAAAGATACGGAAATTTTAGAAGAACATTTGCAAATAGCTAATTTTGGTGGTTTTCCTTCTATAACTATTCCTAATGGCTTTATTGATAATTTACCAGTTGGTGTAAATATCACGGGTAATTGTTATGACGATGAAAACATCTTAAATATAGCCTATGCTTTAGAAAGTAAAATGAATTATAAAAATATGATAGCAGGTGAAAAACATGAATAAATATCAAGCTGTAATTGGAATTGAAATGCATTGTGAACTAAAAAGTAACTCTAAAGTATTTTCTGCATCTCAAAATGAATTTAGTGAAATACCTAATAGTCATATAAATCCTTTAGATATGGCTTTCCCGGGTACATTACCTGTTTTAAATAAAAAAAGCTATGAAGATGCTTTAAAAATGGCTTTGGTTTTAAATTGTGAAATTCCTAAATATATGTGTTTTGATCGAAAAAACTATTATTATCCTGATTTACCTAAAGGCTACCAAATAACCCAAAATACTAGTCCAGTTGGTACTAATGGTTATATAATGGTTCCTTATTTAGATAAAGAAATAAAAGTTTTAATTCATGACATTCACTTAGAAGAAGATTCAGCTTCTTTGGAACACTTTTTTGATGCTACTTTAATTGATTATAATCGAGCTGGTGTTCCACTTTTAGAACTAGTTACAGAACCTTGTTTTCATAGTGCCGATGAAGTTTTAGCATTTTTAGAATATATAAGAACAGTCTATCAATATTGTGAAATATCCGATGCCGATTTAAAGAAAGGCCAAGTTCGATGTGATGTCAATGTTTCGATTTGTGATTATGATAGTAAGATTTTGGGAACAAAAGTGGAAGTTAAAAATATTAATGGATTTGCTAATATAGTTGAAGCCATTAATTATGAAATTAATCGGCAAAGTGAGTTAAAAGATTTAGGTAGATACGAAGAAGTAGAACAAGAAACTAGACGTTTTTCAGAAGAAACTGGTATGACTTATCGGATGCGAAGTAAAGTTGATGCCATTGATTATAAATATTTTATCGAACCTAATATTCCCAAATTTATTATTTCGGAAAGTTTAAAGGAAAAATTAAAAAAGGAAATACCAATTTTACCTTTAGAAAAGAAAAAACTATACATTAATACCTATAACTTAAATAAAAATGAGGCAAACATTATCATTAAAGATCGTTTTTTAGCTCAATATTTTGAAGAAAGTGTAAATCTAGGCGTTAACCCTAAAACCACGGCAAATTGGCTAATAACAATGATTTTAGGTTATTTAAATAAATATGATAAAAGTATTAAAGAAATAAATTTTACACCTCAAGAATTAAAAAAATTAACTATTTATCTGGAAAATGGAACAATTTCTAGTAAACAAGCTAAAGAAATATTCTTTAAAGTTTTAGAAGAAAATAGGGGAGTAGATAGTTTTATCGATAAGGAAAATACTCAAAATTCTAATAAAGAAGAATTAGAAAAAATAATAGATGATATTCTTTCTCGTAATGAAGCTCAAATAAAAGATTATCATAATGGTAAAACAAATCTTTTTGATTTCTTTGTAGGTCAAGTTATGAAAGAAACTAAGGGTAAAGCTAATCCTATATTAACTAAAGAAATATTAAAAAATAAACTTAATTAAAACGATAATATCGTTTTTTTCTTTAATAAATTAATAAATTATGCTATACTTATCTTAAGGTAGAAAGAGGTTATAATGAAAGATATAAAAAAAGTTAAAAATAAAATTATTTTAATCTTATCATTAATGATTATTTTACTAATATATTGTTTTATTATGTATACTGGTGTAGGTAATAACAATAATAATCCTAATTTTGAAATTATCGATGCCAATAATTTAATAAGTCAAAGATTGTCGGAAGTTATACCTTTTGTTTCTCTAATAGATAGTAACTTAAATACTGCTTATCAGGCTAAAAAAGTAACTAATAAAAATATCAGTAATCCCATATTTTTAATGAAAGCTTATCAAAATTCTACTACTAAATCTAATCAAAGTTTTATGGAAGTATTAAAAAGACTATATGGTAATAACATATTTATAGTTCAAGAGAGCTTCAATTTATCCGGTAGTATTAATTGTCAATATGATGAAAAACTTTTAAATTATAAATGTAAGGAAACCGATTATGATGGCATAATTTATGATATTAGTCGACAATTTACAAATTTAGGAATAAATAATGATAATTATCTTTTAAAAGAAAATATTATTTTTTATAGTAGAGAAGTAGGGGAAGAAGAAATAATTTATAAAGTCTATAATGATTATAATTTTAAAGAAGAAGTTGGCGAATTTAAAGATACAGATTTAAATCAAGATATAGATACCTATTTATTTAATAATTATGCAAAATATTCTAAAAAATATGTAAGTAATTTTAAATATAGTAATAATACCTATCGTTGGTTAAGTACTGAGGTAGACCAATGAAAAAAATATGGTTTTTAATAATTATAATTGTTGCAGCATTAGTAGGTACTTGCAGTTACTTTTATATTAAAAGTTTAGATAAAAATATTTTATCTATTATAATAAATAAAGAAAATAAGGATTATACCGATGTAGTCTTAACTAATTATGAAGAATATCAAGCTTTTATTTCGGAATATAATATTAATGGAAAAATGACGGAAAAGGAATTTGAAAATAAAGATTATATTGCTGATTTTATACCTTATGTTAAAAATTTAAAAATTATAAATATTGAAGTTTATTTAGATAGTGATTTAAAAATTGTTTATGAAACTGATCCTATGGTAATGGATAGTGATAAATTATTAGTTAATTTTATGCCAATTGATAAAGGGGCTTTACCTAAAATAAATAGCGTAGATAAAGAATTTAAATAGAGGTGGAAAAAATGTTTGGAAAAATTGTTTATATTAATGATTCAGTAGCTCACATAGCAAATGCTGGTGGAAGTGCTTCAAGTAATGATTTAATGAATATGCATATTATATTTGAAGACAATAATCAAAGAATATTAGGAGAAATTACCGAAATTAATAGTGATGTTATTAAAGTTAGGTTTCTAGGAGAATATTTAGGAAATAGATATGTTAATGGAGTATTAAGAAAACCTTTATTGACTTCTAAAATCCGGATAATTAATCGTGAAGAGTTATTAGCCTTAATTGGAACTTATAATGATAAAACTTTTGTTTTAGGTGAAAGTGCTATTTATAAAGGTTTTAAATTATGTCCTAATGTCAATGATTTATTTTCCAATCATTTAGCTATCTTTGGAAACTCTGGTTCTGGTAAATCATGTGGAGTTGCCCGAATCGTTCAAAATATTTTTTCTAATCAATATGCAGTTCAATTTAATGCCAATTTATTTATCTTTGATGCATATGGCGAATATAAAAATGCTTTTGGGAAACTTAATGCGATAAATCCAAATTACAATTATAAATTTATTACGACTAATCCTACTGATCCAACTGATGTTTTATTAAAAATTCCTGTATGTTTACTTACATTAGATGACATTGCTTTGCTTTTACAAGCCAGTAGTCACTCTCAATTACCTATTTTGGAACATACTATAAAATTAGCTAAAATCTTTTCAATTAATTCCGAAGAAACCGAAAAATATAAAAATCACGTTATAGCTAAAGCTATGTTGGCAGTACTATTTAGTAGTGAAACTATTTCCAATAAGAAAAATGAAATTTTTACAATTTTAGAAGTATGTAATACTAAAGATTTTAATTTTGATTCTACTATTCAAGGCTTAGGATATACTCGTAGTTTAAGTGAATGCTTTGAAATAGATTCTAATGGTAATTTTGGAGAATCAGTTCTTATAACGGATTACATTTTAAAACATATTGATGATGAAATTGAAAATATGCCTGCTCCAAGTGATGCAAGTTATAATCTTCACGATTTAGCTCAAGCCTTAGAATTTACCTTAATTTCTCAAGGCTTCCAACATAATTCCAGTTTACATGATGATGCGATAATCTTAAAAGTACGGCTTAATTCGATAATTAATAGTAATTTAAATAATTATTTTACCAATGAAACTTTGTCAGTAAAAGATTATATTAATTCTTTAGTAAATTATAATGGCAAAAAAGCCCAAATTATAAATATTAATTTAGAGGATGTCGATGATGCTTATGCTAAAGTAATTGTAAAAATATTTTCTCGCATGATTTTCGAATTTTCTAAGTCTTGTGAAAAAAGAGCATCAATTCCTTTCCATTTATTTTTAGAAGAAGCCCATCGATATATTCAAAAAGATAATGATACTTTCCTAATTGGTTATAATATTTTTGATCGTATTGCCAAAGAAGGTCGGAAATATGGGGTTATACTAGATATAATAAGCCAAAGACCAGTTGAAATATCTGATACAGTTATTGCTCAATGTAATAATTTCTTAATTTTTAAAATGACTCACCCTTTAGATATAAAATATATAGAAGAAATGCTTCCCAATATTTCCGCGGATATACTTGATAAACAAAAAGTTTTACAACCTGGTAACTGTGTTTGCTTTGGAGGTGCCTTTAAAATTCCTATGATAGTAAAATTAGAGTTACCTAATCCTCTTCCATATAGTTCTAACTGTGATGTTTCATCATGTTGGAAAATGGCTGATAATACTCCAAATAATAGTAATATTAATGTCGCTCCTGCTATGCCCACAAGTGGAAATTTTGCTTAAAAATAATATTAATTAAATTATTAAAAAAATGCCTTATTTTAGGCACTTTTTTAATGTATTAATAATATAATAAGGGGTAAAATTTGCAATTTTTAATAAAATCTGCTATAATAGTAAACATCCGCGTGAAAGAAAGGGTGTTTATTTAAATATTATGAAAGAATATGTCCTGAGTAACAAAAAAGGGTTACTTTTAGTATTAATTGCAGTACTAATAATGGGAGTTATAGAATTTCAAAATAGTAAAAATAATAAGATTTTAAATGAAAAATTAAAATATCAAGTAGTGGAAAGTAATAATATGCGAGTAATTAATGCATATGATGCTAAAAAAGCTTTTTTAGAGGAAAATAGTCAAACCATTGCTTTTTATGCTAAAGCTTTTCGAATTAATTTAGATACATTAAAAGAACATATATTTAAGGACTATGATTTATTTTTTAAAGACTCAACTATGGTAGATAAAGCTTTAATAGATTATTTATTTACTTTAGAAAAAAGTGATAAAAATTTATTTAATAATACAATATTAAGTAGTTTTCCAGATAAAGAATATATGTTAAACTTAATAAAATATTTTACTAATATATATCAAAATGTTGATTTTGCTACAGCCGCAGCTATTGCTCGAATTGAATCAGGTTATCGGGCTCAATATATGATCCAAAATAATAATATTTTTGGTGCTATGGCTAATGGTAAATTAATTAAATATAAAACTATTGAATATGGTATATTAAAATATATTAAATTATTAAGTGAAAATTATTATGGAAAAGGCCTAACAACCATTTCGGAAATAGGGAGGGTATATAATCCAATAATTAACGAAAATGGTTTAAAACAAGCTAATCCTAATTGGGTTTATAATGTAACTAAAGTTACGGAAGAATATGAAAATTTTACATCTAATCCTAAAGTGGAAGATTTATTAAATTTTACACTTTAAAATGGAATATAGTTGTATAAAAATATTATATTTGATATAATAATAATGTCTGAAGGATAAGTTTTATTAGTATAAAACCGACTAAGATAAAAATAAGGGAATCTAATTGGCTATGGTGTAGAATGCTTTCCCATTAAGTGAGAAAGAATCCTAAAGTAGTTCATGTGATTTACCACCTGCGGAGCGCGGGTTTTTATCAAATTAAGACTTTCCTTCGGATATTTTTTTATTTAAAAAATTTGGAGTATAAAGATGGATGAAAGAATAATTGCTTTAATTGGTGAGGAAGCTAATTTAAAAATTAAAAGTATTAGTGTACTAATTGTTGGCCTTGGAGGAGTAGGCGGAATGGCTGCTGAAGCTTTAGTTCGTAGTGGCATTCAAAATTTAACTATTATTGATAAAGACAAATTTGAAATTAGTAATTTAAATCGGCAAATAATGGCAACCAATGATACAATTAAAGAATATAAAACTGATAGTACTTTAAAGAGATTAAAAAGCATAAATCCTAATATAAATATTACCAGCCATAATATATTTTTAAATGCCGAAAATATCAATATTTTAAAAGAATATGATTACATTATAGATGCTTGTGATACTATTACTACTAAAATACTTTTAATAAAATATGCTTTAAAGCATCAAATTAAAATTATTAGTTGTATGGGAACTGGAAAACATTTAAATCCCGAAGAGTTATGCATCACTAGTTTAAATAAAACCTATAATTGTCCTTTAGCTAAAAAAATGCGAAATTTACTCAAAAAAGAAGGTATTACTACCAATATACCGGTAGTATTCTCTAAAGAAATACCTTTAAATAAAGACGAAAAGATTTCTTCCATGATTTTTGTACCAGCCACCGCGGGATTAATGCTAGCTTATTATGTAATTAATGATTTAATTAAAAAATAATAGAGTTCAACTATTATTTTTTTTCTATTAAAAATTTAGGTAACATATTAGGATTTTCGGCGTTATAAACTATGTCATATATTATATTTATTAAAGGTAAATTAATTCCTTTATGATTTAATATTTTATAAACAACATCTAAAGTATAATATCCTTCAACCGTATTATTGGCTAAAAATTCTTTTATTTTTTGACTATTTTTAGTTTTTCCTATAATATAGCCAAATTGAAAGTTTCGACTTTTTTCACTAGTACAAGTAAGCATTAAATCGCCAATGCCAGCATAAGTTAAAATTGTTTTAGGATTACCACCCATATAGTAAATAATCTTTTCCATATCTTGAAGAGCTTCATTTATTAAAAATGCTTGGGTTGATTCGGAATAATTTAAGCCTTTAATAATACCTGAGGCTATTGCAAAACAATTTTTAATTGCCCCACATATTTGAATTCCAATTATATCCTTACAAGATTTTAATTTTAAATTATCATTACTTAATGCCTTAATTATAATTTTTTCATTATGTTTATTTAAACTGGCGATTGCTAAAGCTACAGGATTATTATTAAACATATCTATAGCGAATGTTGGTCCAGATATAACTGATATATTATTAGTAAGTAATTTGCGTTTAACAATATTAGATAAAAATTCTTCACTGCTTTCTTCAATCCCTTTAGTTGCAATACATATAGCCATATTTTTGTGATAATATGGTTCTATATTTTGGCATACAATATCAACGTATTTAGATGCACAAGCAATAAAAATAATTTTACAATTTTCTAAGGCTAATTCTAAAGAATCAGTTACATTTATATTTTTAGGAATATCCGTATTATAAATACTTTTTAGAAAGTGAGTTTTATTAAATTCTTGAGCTATTTCTTTACTTTCAGTCCATAACCATATTTCATTATCCTTTAAAGCTAATTCTTTAGCTAAAGCTAAGCTATACATTCCGGTTCCAATAACACTTATTTTCATTTTTTTCCTTTCATTTCATCGCTAACTCGATTAAGATTTTCTTCTATTTTATTATTTTTCTTATGATAGTAAATTCTATTTTTAATATTTTTAGGTAAATATTCTTGATATACATAATCATTTGGGTAATTATGAGGATAAATATAATCTTTACTAGTTGTTTTAATATGATTTGGAACATTTCCTGTATTACCTTTATGAATATCATTTAAGGCCTCATCAATAGCTAAAATAGCACTATTACTTTTAGGGGATAAAGCCATTTCAATAACTATTTCTCCTAAAGGAATGCGCGCCTCAGGTAAACCCACCAAATCTGCCGCTTCAATTGCTGCTCTAAGTCTGGGTCCCAATCCCGGATTAGCTAAACCAATATCTTCATAGACAATTACACTTAAACGACGATAAATACTATCCAAATCACCAGCCTCAATTAAACGAGCTAAATAATGCAAAGAAGCATTAACATCACTACCACGAATAGATTTTTGAAAAGCACTCAATACATCATAATGTCCATCTTCATTGGCATCATGAAAAAAAGCAGGTTTATTATTAATTTCTTTGACAATATCTAAGGTAATGTTTTTATCGACAGTTGAATAATAGGTAACTTCTAATAAATTTAAAGCAAATCTTAAATCGCCACTTGCTAAATTACTAATATATTCTAAGGCCTCATCGGTAATCTTAATATTATCTAATTTATCACAAGCCAAACTTAAACCTTTTTTAATATCTATACTACTTAATTCTTTTAATTCAAAAATTTGACACCGACTTCTTATAGCCGGATTAATTTTATGATAAGGATTACTAGTCGTTAAACCAATTAAAATAATAGTTCCTTTTTCAATATAAGGTAATAATATATCTTGTTTATCCTTATTCATTCGATGAATTTCATCAATAACTAAAACTAATTCTCCATTCATTTTAGCTTCAATTATAGCATTATCAAAATCACTTTTATTATTAATTGTCGCATTCATAAATTTAGCTTTTAAATTCAATTCATTAATTATGGCATGCGCAATACTAGTTTTACCAATACCAGGTTTACCATATAATATCATTGAAAAAATTTTTTTATTTTTAACTAAATTATAAAGTATTTTATTTTCCCCAACTAAATGTTGTTGTCCTATAACTTCTTTTAAACTTTTAGGACGTAAAATATCCGCTAAAATTTCCATATAAATACCTCTAGTTATGATTATAACACTTTTTTTTCTTAAACAATAGCGGTATAATTAATTAAAGAAGGTAATTATGGACGATTATATTAAAGATTATTTAGATTATTTACAATATGAATTAAAAGTATCGACTAATACTTTAAAATCTTATCAAGAAAATTTAAATCAATTTGCCTTGTATTATAAATCTCGTAATTTACTTTTACTAACTAAAGACGAAATAAAAGATTTTTTATATAAAATGGAAAAAAGTGCTAAAACAAAAGCTCATTATTTGACGGTAATTAATTCTTTTTATAATTATATGGTATTAATTGATAAAATTAAAATAAATCCCGCATTAACCATCAAAATGCCTAAAATTGCCAAAAACTTACCTAATTATTTAACAATTGAAGAAGTAGATAGACTTTTAGATATAAAACTCCGAAACTTCTATGATTATCGAAATAAAGCAATGTTAGAGCTTCTTTATGCTACAGGCACTAGAATTAGTGAATTAATTAATTTAACTTTTAATCAAATAGATTTTGATGAATGCGTTATTAGAATAATGGGGAAGGGGAAGAAAGAAAGAATGATTCCCGTGAATGACGTTGCCATTGATTATTTAAAAGAATATATAAATAATTATCGCATTTTTCTCGTTAAAAAAAATAATAATTATGTTTTTCTAAATAAAAATGGAGATCCCATAAGTAGAGTAGGATTCTTTAAAATATTAAAGAAATTGTGTCAAGATGCGGGAATTCAAAAAGATGTATCTCCTCATACTTTAAGACATTCTTTTGCTACTCATTTACTTAATAATGGTGCTGATTTAAGAGTTATTCAAGAATTATTAGGTCATGAAAATTTAAGTACTACCGAAATATATTCCCATATTAGTAATAAAAAACTCGAGGAAGATTATCAAAATCATCCTCGAGCCAAAATTGAAAAAGGAATAAAATAAATCTTTATTTTTTCTATTTTGATTCAGAGTTACGTGCACTATTTCTAGCACTATTTTGACTTCTGTTGTTATTACGTGCAGAATTATTGGCTTTATTATTATTGCGAGCATTATTTCTTGCACTATTATTATTTCTTGCGTTACTCATTTTCTTACCTCCCAGTCTTATTATGGCTTAATATTTAATTTTTAAACTGCGAAATCATTGGTAAAATATAGTATTTATTTTGACAAATAATGGTTTTTAATTTATAATATACCATTCGAGGTGGAAAGTGTGGAAAAAGTTAAACCAATACCATTAAAATGGAAGAACGTAATAATTGATAATTCTTTACAATATAAACAATTAATAAAAGAACAAGGGTGGAGTAAAGAAGATATTTTAAGTAAGCTTAATACTGAAGAAAATGCGCAACTATTACATGAATTTTTAAAAAATAAAGAAAATGAAATTAGGGAAGGGTATGGAGAATTAAACCGAACCGTAATTAATTTTTCTTATCGTTTCTTTGCTACCGAAAGAGTTCATCATCAACAAGAAGAATATACAAAATTATTTCCTTATCGGCAATTTATAAGCATGAATGATTACCAATACTTTTTTAATTCAGCTAATGAACAAAATAATATTAAAATTGAAGATAATATTCTTAAAAATATATGTTTGGTAAGAATAACAGTATCATTTTATATTAATGATATGCATCTAGAAATAGTTTCTCCATTTAAATTGGGTGAAGAAATGGTAATTAATTTTAATAAATTTAGATCTTATTTCCAAAATCTAGGATATAAATTAAGAGATTTAAATTTAATGGATGTTTTATATAATCCCGAAGAGTTATATACAATTGACTATGATTTAGAAAGAAAAAGAACAAAAAAATAATAATGTTCTTTTTTTTACATATATTTTAAAAGGTGAGGAAAATGCAATTAATAAGTGCTTTATTAATTTCTAGCTTGGCTGGATTATCTACCATAATCGGAGGATTAGTAATTTTCTTTAAGTTTAAAGAAAAGAATATTAATAAATTTATTACTGCTTCTTTAGCCTTTTCTTTAACGATTATGATTGGGATTAGTATTACTGATTTATTACCCGAATCCACTTATATTTTATTAAGTAATTATGGCATTACTAAAGGTATTATTTTAACTTTAATTTTATTTATATTAGGTATTTTTTTAATTAAATACTTAAATAAATTAATTAAAAATACCGAAAACAAAAAATCCGATTTATATAAATTAGGAATCTTAAATATGTTAGCCTTAATATTACATAATTTTCCTGAAGGTATTGCTACATTCATGAGTAGTTATAAAGATATAAATTTAGGATTAAAATTATCTTTAGCCATCGCTTTTCATAATATACCTGAAGGTATTAGCATAGCTGTACCAATTTATTATGCCACCAAAAGCAAAAAAGAAGCATTATTAAAAACATTATATTCGGGAGTTGCCGAACCAATTGGGGCCATTTTAGCCTACATTTTTTTAAGCAATTATATAACGGATAATTTAATCAGTATAGTTTTAATTTTAGTCGCCGGAATAATGATTTCTTTAGCTATTGAAGGTTTATTACCTAAAGCTCAAAAATATAAATTAAATAGATATTTATATTTAGGAATGTTTCTAGGTATTATTTTAATTTTATTTAATTATTTTGTATTTTAAAATGAAGTAGGAGACTCATTCAATATATTTATATTAATTATTTATAAAAATGTTTGTTCGTATACAATAATCATTATATATAATATAAAGTATAATTAAAATAATATCTTTATAAATATTATAATTATATATTAATATATTGTTTTTATTTTCTTTTCGAAGAGTTAGTTAACATAATATGACATTACATAACAATAAAAAGGCGCTTTGGAGCGTTTTTTTATTAAAAATATATAAAATATTTGCTTTTTTATAAATGTTTCTAAAAAGGGCTAATTTGAGCTTTTTTTGTTATTTTCTTCAAGCCATTTTAAAATTATTGTTTCTACTAGATTTGATAAAGTTCTATTTTCTTCTTGGGCAATATTATCTAATTCTTTTTTAACATCTTCTGTAGTTCTAAAAGTTATTGTTGTTGGTTCCATTTTTTCACTCCTTTGTACATTTATTATAAAATGTTTAATTTACTATTGAAATGTACACATGTGTATGCTATTATATACTTGTACACAAGAATATTCAATTGTGTATTACTACTGATTTACTCCTAATCAGTAGTTAAGGAGAAATAATGACTGACGAAGAATTTGTATTGGAACTTTATTCAGATATCCGCCAAGATTTGAAAAGAATAGTAAACGAAGAAAATGACTATTTTAATGTAAAATTTTGGGGAACAGATATTGTTGAAAGAGTACAACATATGTGTCGTTTAAAAAAAGCAATTTTAAAGCGAAAGGAGTGTAATAATGAAAACAAAAGCACTAGTAATTGACCATTACAACTTTGAAAAAAACGGACGTAAATATGAGGGTTATAAATTTATGGTTAACCTTGGTACTTATGGCTCAGTTTATGCAAATGGACAAAGTGATGACGAATTAAAGCTATTTAATGAATATGACGTTATTGTTTCGTATTCTTATGGTAAATGGCTTGTAAATGAAGTTATTAAATAACGCAAGTTATTTGATATAAAAAATTAGGAGTAGAAAGGAGAGCCTAGGTAATGGAAGGCGCAAAAGTTGGAATGCAAGCAATTGTTGAAAGTCTAACGAGTGGTATAACAAGTGCTGGTTTATTTGGTACTGTTGCAGAAATTATGCCATTTATCGTTATAATGATTGGTTTTGCCTTTGGTTATAAAGTTTTACGCAAAGTCGTAAAAGGTGCTTCTAAGGGTAAAGCTAATATTTAGTAGGTTAGAGCAATGCTCTAACTTAATTTTTATGGAGGTATTATGAATAAATTAAAAAATGTTTTATTTTATATTAGTGGTTTTTTTATTGGTCTTAGATGGAAAATTTGGAACAAGCAAATGGACAGGGCTATAGAGAAATACTATAAAAAATCTAATAAGAAAGGGAAGTAATAATGTTTGATGTTTGTTTAGTTTTATTTAATCAATTAGTACAGTTATTGCCTGATTTAATAGTTTTATATATTTTATTTGACTTAATTGGCGCTTTATTGTTTGGACGGAGGTAATATGGAAAATGTATTTTTGCCTGTTGATAATATTAGCGATTATTCTTGTTATTCTATCTCAGCCAATGGCGAATATATTCGTGCGTATAAAGATATTCCACGAAATAACTCTTCTTCTTCTTATGTTGATTATTACATTAATTCTCATTATTTGGAAGTTCCTGGATACCAAACTTGGAGCCAATACTCTAATTTGCCCGTTTGTATGGATAGCAATGTTATAACTAATGATTTTTATTATAGAAATGATTTTGCTGATATTTTAATTATACTTTTAATTTTATCTATTTTTTGTATTTATATACCTTTAAAAATATTTAGCAAGTTATTTAAAAGAGGTGGCTTATGATAAAATTTAGTTTTAAAACTTTTTTACGTTATGTTTTAATGGCTCTTGCTTTTACTTTAGTTTCTATATGTTTTAATTCTTGTGATGTTTCAGCATCTGCTCTTCAATTAGAAAATAACGGTACACAATTTTATGTCGGTGGTTCACTTTCAAAGTATTATGATTTACTACAAGGCGATACTTTGCCATCTAATTTCACAAATGGAAATACTTTCTGGGTTGGCTTTAAATTTAAGTCTACTGATAGAAATTTAACTAAAGGTTCTTTTACATCTATAGTTTCTATTTGTTCTACTGGTAATTTTCTATATGATACTGCTGGGCTTGAATATATTGGAACAAATGGTAGATGTGATGTCAACGGATATGAGGGTTGGGCTCACTTGTATTTTATAACTTGGACTCCTACCTGGTGGACTGTTACAAAATTAAGTGATACTGTTGTTGATTTGCAATTTGAGGGTACTTTTAACTCTTATGTAGCTCACGGATTAGGTTATAGTGTTCCTTTTGTTTTTTCTTCTATTGTGACCTATCAAACTGGCGATAGTGAGCTACTTAATATTAAACAACAAATAGCTAATGGTAATAAATTGGATAGTTTAAATCAAACGCAACAACAAACTAATGATAAATTAGATGACCTTAACGATAACATTACTTCTTCTGATACTTCTTCTGCTGAAAATAAAGGTTCTTCATTTTTTGAAAACTTTGAAGATAAAGATTATGGCTTAAGTGATGTCATTACTATGCCTTTATCTTTTATTCAAAAAATTAGTAGTGGTACTTGTACCCCTTTAACAATGCCTATACCTTTTGTAAAATATGATCTAACTCTTCCTTGTATGTCCGAAATATATAGTTCATATTTTGGCGATATATTAAAAATCTATCAAACTATAACTTTTGGAATAATAGCTTATGGTATTTGCATTAATATTTTTGCCACCGTCCGAGGTTTTAAAAATCCTGACGAAGATAGAGTAGAGGTGTTGGACTTATGATTAATGCTTTAATAATGGGTGTATTTAATGTAATCATTAAATTAGTTGATGTTATTTTGGCTCCTATTGATTTATTAATATCACAATTTTTGCCTAGTTTATCAAGTGGGATTTCTGCTATAGGTTCAATGTTTGCTTATGCTGGTAATATGCTCGGATTTTTAGTTTCTTTGACTGGTTTATCTCAAGAAGCTTTAAGTCTTATAGTTGCATATTTTACTTTTAAACTAACCGTACCATTAATGATTTCAGGTATTAAAACTGCGGTTCGTTGGTATAATGCATTAAAAATTTAGGAGGATTTTATGTTTAAACTATTAATTATTTTACTAATTGTTGCTTTTTTATTTTCAATGCGAAAAGTAAAGATTAAATTTAGTACTTTCTTTAAAAAGGGCTTTGCTCCTAAAAGAGGGAAGTTTGGGGTTTATTGTTATTGTGGTAAACAAGGGCAAGGAAAAACATATTCTGCCGTCGAGTTTTTACTTCATAATAAGAATATGCCTATTTATAGCAATGTTTCTTCTATTAAGGGATTAGATTATACTTATTATTCTGGATTCGACGAGTTATTAAACTTGCGAGATAAAACTGACTGTATAATATTTCACGATGAAATATTCACTGCTTTAACTAAGTCTAGTAAAATGACAACCGAAGTATTAGACTTTTTATCTCAAATGAGAAAACGACGTATTATTTTTATCACTACTGCTCAAGAGTGGCTCGAAATAAATATAACTTTGCGTCGTTATTGTCGTTATCAAATAGAGTGTCATATTTTAAACTTTTTAGGTCTTGGTATTCTTATTAAAGATATGTATGATGCCGAGCAAATGAAATGGAGTAATGAAGAAAATGAGTATGTGGCGCCTATGATAGAGAAAACTATTAGTAAATGTAATTTAAAGGTTGCAAATAGTTATGATACTTTTGAACAAATAAAAAACAAATAATATTTTTCTTGGTTGTAGTGTAACACGACCAAGAAAATATTCTCCCCTGATTTTATTGTCAAGAGTGCGAAGCATTTACTTGCTCTTGACAATAAACTTCCTCGTATCATAATTTTGTTTCTTTAAAAAAGAAAAATTTTAATTTTCTCCTTTTTTAAAGGTAATTTTAAAATATAAATATTAATTTTTGTCTCTTTTAAGAGACAACCTTGTTCCAAATTACTATATGTACTACGACTATATAGTAATTTGTGCTTTTTGTGCAGAGCCCTGAGAGTGCATATATTCGGGAAATTTTTGAAAAAAGCGAACAAAATTGTTCGTATTGTATTTTTGGAGGATTTTATTTATGAAAAAAGCTAATTTTAATAATACTAGTAGTGAAGAAATTGTTGATAAAAGATACAGAAATTTTATGCTCTTATTGTACCCCGAGTGGAGGGACTACGAAAATATACTACAAGATATTAAAGGCAATTTCAAACGTTATGCATATATTAAACATATACCTGAAGAATCTGAAAAAAAAGAACACGTTCACTTAATCCTTTCTTTAGATAACCCTAGAACAATAGAAAGCTTATCTAAAAGAGTAGGGATACCTAAAAATTTAATACAAAGTATTAAGGGCTTGCGTGGTTCTTGTCGATATTTAGTTCATATGGATAATGAAGAAAAATTTCAATATAATCTCGACCAGGTAATAGTATCCAATGCATTCAAAGACACGTTTTTTAAGTCTTTCGACGACTTGTTTAGCGAGGAAGAAATGCTTGATAATATTTTCTCATTTATAGAAGATAACAAACATCTTGATAGAATTATATTGGAAGTTGAACTTGTTAAATTTGTAAATGCAAACGGATTTGCTACAATTTTCAAAAGATACTATAACTCTATATGTAAGTATATTAACTATGTTTCCGACAATGAAGTTAACATAATATGACATTACATAACAATAAAAAGGCGCTTTGGAGCGTTTTTTTATTAAAAATATATAAAATATTTGCTTTTTTATAAATGTTTCTAAAAAGGGCTAATTTGAGCTTTTTTTGTTATTTTCTTCAAGCCATTTTAAAATTATTGTTTCTACTAGATTTGATAAAGTTCTATTTTCTTCTTGGGCAATATTATCTAATTCTTTTTTAACATCTTCTGTAGTTCTAAAAGTTATTGTTGTTGGTTCCATTTTTTCACTCCTTTGTACATTTATTATAAAATGTTTAATTTACTATTGAAATGTACACATGTGTATGCTATTATATACTTGTACACAAGAATATTCAATTGTGTATTACTACTGATTTACTCCTAATCAGTAGTTAAGGAGAAATAATGACTGACGAAGAATTTGTATTGGAACTTTATTCAGATATCCGCCAAGATTTGAAAAGAATAGTAAACGAAGAAAATGACTATTTTAATGTAAAATTTTGGGGAACAGATATTGTTGAAAGAGTACAACATATGTGTCGTTTAAAAAAAGCAATTTTAAAGCGAAAGGAGTGTAATAATGAAAACAAAAGCACTAGTAATTGACCATTACAACTTTGAAAAAAACGGACGTAAATATGAGGGTTATAAATTTATGGTTAACCTTGGTACTTATGGCTCAGTTTATGCAAATGGACAAAGTGATGACGAATTAAAGCTATTTAATGAATATGACGTTATTGTTTCGTATTCTTATGGTAAATGGCTTGTAAATGAAGTTATTAAATAACGCAAGTTATTTGATATAAAAAATTAGGAGTAGAAAGGAGAGCCTAGGTAATGGAAGGCGCAAAAGTTGGAATGCAAGCAATTGTTGAAAGTCTAACGAGTGGTATAACAAGTGCTGGTTTATTTGGTACTGTTGCAGAAATTATGCCATTTATCGTTATAATGATTGGTTTTGCCTTTGGTTATAAAGTTTTACGCAAAGTCGTAAAAGGTGCTTCTAAGGGTAAAGCTAATATTTAGTAGGTTAGAGCAATGCTCTAACTTAATTTTTATGGAGGTATTATGAATAAATTAAAAAATGTTTTATTTTATATTAGTGGTTTTTTTATTGGTCTTAGATGGAAAATTTGGAACAAGCAAATGGACAGGGCTATAGAGAAATACTATAAAAAATCTAATAAGAAAGGGAAGTAATAATGTTTGATGTTTGTTTAGTTTTATTTAATCAATTAGTACAGTTATTGCCTGATTTAATAGTTTTATATATTTTATTTGACTTAATTGGCGCTTTATTGTTTGGACGGAGGTAATATGGAAAATGTATTTTTGCCTGTTGATAATATTAGCGATTATTCTTGTTATTCTATCTCAGCCAATGGCGAATATATTCGTGCGTATAAAGATATTCCACGAAATAACTCTTCTTCTTCTTATGTTGATTATTACATTAATTCTCATTATTTGGAAGTTCCTGGATACCAAACTTGGAGCCAATACTCTAATTTGCCCGTTTGTATGGATAGCAATGTTATAACTAATGATTTTTATTATAGAAATGATTTTGCTGATATTTTAATTATACTTTTAATTTTATCTATTTTTTGTATTTATATACCTTTAAAAATATTTAGCAAGTTATTTAAAAGAGGTGGCTTATGATAAAATTTAGTTTTAAAACTTTTTTACGTTATGTTTTAATGGCTCTTGCTTTTACTTTAGTTTCTATATGTTTTAATTCTTGTGATGTTTCAGCATCTGCTCTTCAATTAGAAAATAACGGTACACAATTTTATGTCGGTGGTTCACTTTCAAAGTATTATGATTTACTACAAGGCGATACTTTGCCATCTAATTTCACAAATGGAAATACTTTCTGGGTTGGCTTTAAATTTAAGTCTACTGATAGAAATTTAACTAAAGGTTCTTTTACATCTATAGTTTCTATTTGTTCTACTGGTAATTTTCTATATGATACTGCTGGGCTTGAATATATTGGAACAAATGGTAGATGTGATGTCAACGGATATGAGGGTTGGGCTCACTTGTATTTTATAACTTGGACTCCTACCTGGTGGACTGTTACAAAATTAAGTGATACTGTTGTTGATTTGCAATTTGAGGGTACTTTTAACTCTTATGTAGCTCACGGATTAGGTTATAGTGTTCCTTTTGTTTTTTCTTCTATTGTGACCTATCAAACTGGCGATAGTGAGCTACTTAATATTAAACAACAAATAGCTAATGGTAATAAATTGGATAGTTTAAATCAAACGCAACAACAAACTAATGATAAATTAGATGACCTTAACGATAACATTACTTCTTCTGATACTTCTTCTGCTGAAAATAAAGGTTCTTCATTTTTTGAAAACTTTGAAGATAAAGATTATGGCTTAAGTGATGTCATTACTATGCCTTTATCTTTTATTCAAAAAATTAGTAGTGGTACTTGTACCCCTTTAACAATGCCTATACCTTTTGTAAAATATGATCTAACTCTTCCTTGTATGTCCGAAATATATAGTTCATATTTTGGCGATATATTAAAAATCTATCAAACTATAACTTTTGGAATAATAGCTTATGGTATTTGCATTAATATTTTTGCCACCGTCCGAGGTTTTAAAAATCCTGACGAAGATAGAGTAGAGGTGTTGGACTTATGATTAATGCTTTAATAATGGGTGTATTTAATGTAATCATTAAATTAGTTGATGTTATTTTGGCTCCTATTGATTTATTAATATCACAATTTTTGCCTAGTTTATCAAGTGGGATTTCTGCTATAGGTTCAATGTTTGCTTATGCTGGTAATATGCTCGGATTTTTAGTTTCTTTGACTGGTTTATCTCAAGAAGCTTTAAGTCTTATAGTTGCATATTTTACTTTTAAACTAACCGTACCATTAATGATTTCAGGTATTAAAACTGCGGTTCGTTGGTATAATGCATTAAAAATTTAGGAGGATTTTATGTTTAAACTATTAATTATTTTACTAATTGTTGCTTTTTTATTTTCAATGCGAAAAGTAAAGATTAAATTTAGTACTTTCTTTAAAAAGGGCTTTGCTCCTAAAAGAGGGAAGTTTGGGGTTTATTGTTATTGTGGTAAACAAGGGCAAGGAAAAACATATTCTGCCGTCGAGTTTTTACTTCATAATAAGAATATGCCTATTTATAGCAATGTTTCTTCTATTAAGGGATTAGATTATACTTATTATTCTGGATTCGACGAGTTATTAAACTTGCGAGATAAAACTGACTGTATAATATTTCACGATGAAATATTCACTGCTTTAACTAAGTCTAGTAAAATGACAACCGAAGTATTAGACTTTTTATCTCAAATGAGAAAACGACGTATTATTTTTATCACTACTGCTCAAGAGTGGCTCGAAATAAATATAACTTTGCGTCGTTATTGTCGTTATCAAATAGAGTGTCATATTTTAAACTTTTTAGGTCTTGGTATTCTTATTAAAGATATGTATGATGCCGAGCAAATGAAATGGAGTAATGAAGAAAATGAGTATGTGGCGCCTATGATAGAGAAAACTATTAGTAAATGTAATTTAAAGGTTGCAAATAGTTATGATACTTTTGAACAAATAAAAAACAAATAATATTTTTCTTGGTTGTAGTGTAACACGACCAAGAAAATATTCTCCCCTGATTTTATTGTCAAGAGTGCGAAGCATTTACTTGCTCTTGACAATAAACTTCCTCGTATCATAATTTTGTTTCTTTAAAAAAGAAAAATTTTAATTTTCTCCTTTTTTAAAGGTAATTTTAAAATATAAATATTAATTTTTGTCTCTTTTAAGAGACAACCTTGTTCCAAATTACTATATGTACTACGACTATATAGTAATTTGTGCTTTTTGTGCAGAGCCCTGAGAGTGCATATATTCGGGAAATTTTTGAAAAAAGCGAACAAAATTGTTCGTATTGTATTTTTGGAGGATTTTATTTATGAAAAAAGCTAATTTTAATAATACTAGTAGTGAAGAAATTGTTGATAAAAGATACAGAAATTTTATGCTCTTATTGTACCCCGAGTGGAGGGACTACGAAAATATACTACAAGATATTAAAGGCAATTTCAAACGTTATGCATATATTAAACATATACCTGAAGAATCTGAAAAAAAAGAACACGTTCACTTAATCCTTTCTTTAGATAACCCTAGAACAATAGAAAGCTTATCTAAAAGAGTAGGGATACCTAAAAATTTAATACAAAGTATTAAGGGCTTGCGTGGTTCTTGTCGATATTTAGTTCATATGGATAATGAAGAAAAATTTCAATATAATCTCGACCAGGTAATAGTATCCAATGCATTCAAAGACACGTTTTTTAAGTCTTTCGACGACTTGTTTAGCGAGGAAGAAATGCTTGATAATATTTTCTCATTTATAGAAGATAACAAACATCTTGATAGAATTATATTGGAAGTTGAACTTGTTAAATTTGTAAATGCAAACGGATTTGCTACAATTTTCAAAAGATACTATAACTCTATATGTAAGTATATTAACTATGTTTCCGACAATGAAGTTAACATAATATATATTATTTAAAAATAAGTTTTTCTTAAAAATTGCCTTAAATATCCATAATTTTTCTAATAATGTAACCTTATTCCTACTTATTGTTATGGTGTTATTTAAATAAAATATAAAAATAAAAATTTATTAATTTAAAATTAATTATAATATTTATTTAAATTCTCAAAAGTAAGATAAACCTTATATTATATATAATAAGGTATATAATATATTACCCTATTTTATTTATTATTAGTAGGGGAGTAATTATTACGTTTATTAAAAAAATAAAGAAAATTAATTAAAACAAATGTAGAAAAAATTATTGCCGCAATAACATCGGTAGCGTAATGAGCTCCTAAATAGATTCGACTTATTGCCACAAAAAATGCTATGAGTGAGAGTAGGCTAATTAAAAATATCTTTTTATTTTTACCTATTCTCCCCTTCTCTTTTATAATTAAATAATTTAAATAATTAAATAGAGTAAAGGATGCCATTGTATGTCCACTAGGATAACTATAAGTACTTTCATAAACTAATTTTAAAACATCTGGTCGGGGTCTAAGAATAATTACTTTTAATAAACTATTTAAAGCTATTCCCACTAGAATAATTAAAAGAAAGTCTCTTCCCCTACTTTTTCCTTTATAAACCAATAAAAGCAAAATAGTAGCTACAATAGTAAAAAAAGTACTACCAAAAAAGGTAAAAAATTTATAAAATAAGGTTCTTTGAGGTGTAATTTTATAAGTAATTAAATTATAACAAAATAAATCAAATTTTAAAGTTAAATCATATTTTACTAATATAGTTAGACAACCAAATAAACAAATTAAAATAATATTAATAACAATTAAGCTTTTTTTCTTCATAATCTCCCCTATTTAATGTAAAAAATAATAATCGTTAAGGATTATTATTTTATAATTTTCTGGCTTCAATTTCCGCTAACTTTTCGTAAAACTCAACCGCATTATCTTTATTGACATCATTGTAACCAAGTTCTCTTAAAGCCTGATCCTTAAATGTCATTAATTGTTGAGTTCGACTAAGTTTTTCTTCATTTCTTTGTTCAATTTCTTGAATGAATAAACGATGATTTTCCGCTACCCTCTTCTTATCTGATTTTCCACTATTATATAAGGAAATAGCCGTATATAATATTCCTTCAAAAGTAAATTGTTTATCTTCATCAAAGGCATATTCATCAGGTTTTATAAAACAATTACTTTTCGCCATATAGGCTAACAAATATTTTATTTCTGGAATATTTTCCATAGCTTGTAAAAGATAGTATAAATAACGCATTGTAACTCCTGCATCGCCATAACTATCATCTTCAAGTTTTTCTTTTAATAAAAAGATAATATCATTTAATAAATTTTTCTTTTCTTTAGATAAATTAGCACTAGCAATATCATCCATACTATTATTTTTAACTGTAGTATTTAATCTTTTTTCAACTTCCATCATATATTCAGTAGTAACATCGATATTTTCTAAAGAATTTTCATCACCTTCCGCGACATCTAATAATTTAAACAATAAAATTTTCTTTTCTTTAGGCCATTTTTCTAAGTCATCTAAAACTAAATAATTATATACCATTTGCCGAGATACACCTAAATACTTTGCTAGTTTTACCTTTGAAACCCCTATTTCTTGTAATAAATCATTTAATTTCTTCATTTTTCTCCCTCGCAATTGTATTTACAATATAATTATACTTTACTTAACATAAAAGCGTCAAGTAAAATTATATTTAACAACTTAAAAATTTATTTTAGATACCATAATTCTTCATTATTTTTCTTAACTTGTTTAATAAAACCGCAACCTAAACATTCTTCACCTAAATACAAAACACAAGCTTGACCTGGAGTAACAGCTTTAACCATTTCCTGAAATTTAACGATTATTTCGTTATTTTCTAAATAATTAAGTATAACGGGATAATCACATCCCCGATATCGAAATTTGGCCGTACAAAAGGTAGGTCTTTCGCCACTGATAAAATTTACATTATCGATTAAACATTCATCGCTTTCTAAATATTCTTCATTGAATGTTACATATAAAGTATTTTTTTCTAAATTTTTGCCACAGACAAAATGCTTTTTAGGATTTCCCCCTATTCCCACATTTCTTCTTTGACCAATAGTATAATTCATTAATCCTTGATGGGTGCCTATCACTTCTTTGGTTTCGACATCAACAATAGGACCAGGATTTACTTTTAAATAGTTTTGAACGAATTTTTGATAATTTCTTTCCCCAATAAAGCAGATACCCGTTGAATCTTTTTTCTTAGCTACTACTAAATTTTGTTCTAGAGCAATTTTTCTTACTTCATCTTTAGTAATGTTCCCAATAGGAAACATTACATTACGAAACATTTCTCTTTTGACATCCGCTAAAAAATAAGTTTGATCTTTATTTAAATCTTTAGCTCGTAATAATTTACCATTTTCGAGCCGAGCATAATGACCCGTAGCAATATAATCAGCTCCCAATTTCTTAGCTTCTTTTATAAATAAATCAAATTTAATATAGCGATTACAAAGCATATCCGGATTTGGGGTTCTCCCCTTTTTTAATTCATCTAAAAAATATTTAAATACATAATCCCAATATTCCTTAATAAAATCAATTCTATGCAATTTTACCCCTAAAGAGTTGCAAACACTCAAAGCATCATTATAATCTTCTTCTTGAGGGCATATTTCCGTTCCTAAAGTCATCCCTTCACTATCATTATTAATGGAACTATCCCAATTACGCATAAATAGGCCTTCGACTTGAAAACCTTGTTTTTTTAATAAATATAAGGCAACTGCCGAATCGACACCACCACTTACGCCAACAATAACTTTTTCCATAAACACTCACTACCTTTAGTATAACCTAATTTATTAAAAAATTAAAGATGTTTAAGATTTTTCCTCCTCCAAAATAAAGAAATAAATCATTTAAAAAGATAATAATAAAACATAACAGACTTCTTTTACTTAAAATAAATATTTTTTCTTTTTTAAAATTATCTTTTCTAATTATTTTAATACTTAATTTAATTAAGGTCATAATTAAAAGAAAAAGAAAAAATAAGTAAATTACTTTAGTGATTAATAGATAAACTAAACTAAAAATAAAACCTTTAAAACCTTTTATATATGTAAATGAACGGATTATAAATCCCACCAAAAAGCCATTATAAAATAAATAAAATAAACATATAGGTAAGCCAATAACTAAAAATGATATGATAATTAAAAAAGAAATAAATAACCCATGCGGAATAATATTATTAATCTTTATTTCATTTATATTTAATATAAAATTATGAAAACTGGTTGTTATAGTACTTTTTAAATCTGCATTAAAAAAATTAAAATAGCCTAAGCCCGTAATAATTCCCATAACAAATAGTACTAATAAAAATAGAATAAATTTTTTATTAAAGCTTGTCCTCATAATTATCACCTGCTTAAATATATTGCATTATTTAAAAAAATATGATAAATTTATTACATAAGGTTAGAGGTGATTATTTTGCATAAAAAAGCCAAAAAGATAGCAATATGGGTAATGCTAATCCTAATGGTAGGCAGTGTTATTGCTTCCATACTAGCTTATATTATTTAAAAAAGTATCTACGAAAGATACTTTTTTAAATAGAAAAAATAAAATCAAGTAAAGCCATAAATTTAGGACTAAAAATATATACAATAGTTAAAGCTCCAGCGAGAAAGGGACCATAAGGTACTTCATGATTTTTAGTTAAATATAAACTAGCAATAGAATAAGGCAAAGCTAAAAAAGTCGATAATATTAAAGATACTAATCCTAAATTTAAATTTAAAATTAGACCCATTACTAAAGAAAGTTTAACATCCCCTCCTCCTAAGGATTCTTTTTTAAATAATTTCGTACCTAAATATTGAATAAAGTACATAATTAAAAATAGAATAATACCATGTAATATACTTAATAATGCCGAAGGAACTCCTAAATAAATTCCTTTTAAAAGAATAACTAAGATGGAACTTACTACCAAGGGAGAATCTAAAATAATCATATATAAAAAGTCACTAATAAAGATAATTAGCATTAAAGATATGACAATTAAATACATATAAAAATCGTAAGATAATCCATACATTAAATAGCCAACTAAAAATAATATACCAGTAGCTAATTCCATAACAAAATTTAAAATACTTATTTTTTCATGACAATAACTACATTTTCCCCTTTGAAATAGATAAGATAATAAAGGAATTAAATTATACCATTTTAAAGGATGATTACAACTATCACAGTGACTTCGAGAAAAAACTACATTTTCTTTTTTAGGAAGACGAGTACCTAATACTAAATAAAAAGAACCAAATAATAAACCAATAACAAAAATTAAGAAAGCCATATTATATATTTTCCTTTTATTGAATAGTATTATAAATACCAAACATTGGGATTATAACCGCAATTATAATAGAACCTACAACAACTGCTAAAAATGAAATCATAATTGGTTCGATAAATGCTTTTAAATTACTAACTATATTACGATGTAACTCTTGATAATATTCACTTACCTTTTGCATCATATCCGCTAAACGTCCCGTAGATTCCCCAGTAACAATCATATAATAAGCAACATCAGGAACAGCCCAGTGATCTTTAAAGGCTTCCGAAATCTTTTCCCCTTTAACGATATTTTTGATAGTCCGATACAAAATTGCTTTATATATTTCATTATTGGTTATTTTACTTAAAATACCCATACTTTCGGTAATATAAACATTATTTTTAAGTAACGATGAAAAGGTTTTAGCAAAAATGGTCAGCTCTTTATAAATAATAACATTTTTAACTACAGGTATATGCATTAATAAAATTTGAAAATAAGTTCTAAATAATTTTAAAGATTTATATAAAACAATTAAACCAATTACAATAACCGCAATGAATAAAAATATGTAGAAAATATTACTTTTCAAAAAGTCACTGGCCCCGATTATAAATAATGTAAAACCACCTATTTCAGCTCCATAGTCTTCATATATTTCCGTAAATTGAGGAACCACATAAATTAAAATAAAGACAATAACAGCAAAAGCAAATACAGTAATTATCGCCGGATAAGTCATAGCACTTATCATTTCTTTTTTGGTACTATTTACTTCTGTATAATAATCAGCCATATCATCCAAAGTTTCTGTTAAGGTACCACTTGCTTCAGCCGCCTTAATCATATTAATTAAAAGAGCTGGAAACATATCTCCTTGTTTTTCCAAAGCAACTGAAAAAGGTTCCCCTAAAGTTAATTCATAGGAAATTGATTGAAAAGCTCTTTCTCTAGCTCCATTTCCTTTAATTTGATTAGTTAATATTTTAATTGATTCATTTAAAGTAAGACCAGCTTTAATATATGTAGATAATTGAGTTAACCAAAATATTAAATCTTTGGTACTCATTTTTTTAT
The DNA here is from genome assembly GCA_947628585.1 of uncultured Bacilli bacterium. Classification (GTDB taxonomy): domain Bacteria; phylum Bacillota_I; class Bacilli_A; order RF39; family UBA660; genus Onthocola_B. The sequence goes on from CANRAL010000003.1 coordinate 52,983, forward strand.
TACCAAATAAAGATGTTTTTTGGTTTAACATATCTAGCCAAGAATTTGTCTTAATTGAATAAACTTCATAACCTTCATTAAGTAAAAAACTATTTACATCTAATTTAGAAAAACCTGGCATTGTACTAGTAAATATACGATTAGTATTAGGTTCTTTAACTGTAAATAAATATATATGAGGAGTCTTACTTCTTGTTGCTCCCGCTTCTTGTAAATCTTTAATTAAAAGGGCTTTTTCTTCTTCTAATTTAGCTAATTTTTTATCACTATATTTATATTGTTTTACTTTTTTAGCTTTTTTAGTTCTTTCATAAATATCATCACTACTACCATCATCAGAAAATTCCTTGGCAGATTGATAGATACGATCTAAACGGAAACTTAAAGCATTAAAAACAATAACCCATAAATCATAAAAACAAGACTTAAAACCTTTTAAGGCAAAAACAATTATATTTAATATGGTATAAAAAGGCAAAATAAAATAATCAATAATTCCTGATGTTTTTTTTACTTCTTCCATTTTTCTAGCCCTCCCTATTTTATATATAAAGTATAGCATTTTCTTAAAAATTTGACAATAACTAATTGTTTAATTAGACATATATTATTAGTAGGTGATTTAAAATGTTTGGTCCCAATTTGTATAAACCATTATCTTTTGGAAGAATTATTGGTGGAATATCAAAAACTTTAAATTTTGCTAATCAAGTAATTCCCATATATGAACAAGCTAAACCATTAATCGGCAATGCCCGAAAAGTAATGAGCATAATGAAAGAATTTAGTCATACAAATATTGATTTAAGTGATGCTAAAAAAATAAAAAATACCGTTAAAAGTACTATAAATAATTCTTCTAATCCGGTATTTTTTCAATAAATTCATGTAAATCTTTTAAATATTCATCATATTTATTTATATTATTTTTTCTATTTAAATTAGTATATTTATTTTCTAGATATTTTAAATATTGTAGGTCATAGTTTTTTCCAAACTTTATTTCATCAATAGTTAAATTATCCCTACCCTTTTGGTATTTAATAATTATATAGTAAATATTTTTATCCCATATAGCTATTTCTTTAATAATTTTATAACCAATTTCTTGCATAAAACTCCGTAGTAAAGAAATATTATTATGACATTCAATAATTAATTCGTTGGGTAATTTTAAAGCTGCCTGTAAAATATTTTTAATAGTATTAAAACCCATTCCCGCGATTACAGCCGTATCATATTCTAAAGGTATATTTAAAAAACCATCACTTAAATATAAAGGTATCTTTTCTTCTAAGTTATATTTTTTTAAATTAGCATATGCTCCATTTAAAACTTTTAAAGATATATCGCTTGCCCCTACCCAATTAAAACTTTTTTCTTTAACTAAATATATAGGTAAATAAGCATGATCTGTCCCAATATCTAATACTTTATTATGAGGTGTAATTAAAGAAGCTAAAGCGATAATCCGCTTAGAATACATTTTATTCTCCTAAAAAGTCTCTAAGTTTTTTCGCCCGAGATGGATGCCGAAGTTTTCTTAATGCTTTGGCTTCAATTTGTCTAATTCTTTCTCTAGTTACATTAAAACGTTTTCCTACTTCTTCTAAAGTATGACAAGTTCCATCAATAAGACCAAACCGCAATTCTAATACTTCTTGTTCTCGAGCTTGTAAAGACATTAAAACTTCTTTAATTTCCTTTTTTAACATCTCATTTTCGGTAAATTCTTCAGGTGATAGGCAAGATTCATCTTTTAGAAAATCCCCAAAATTAGAATCTTCTTCTTCACCTATTGGTGTTTCTAAAGATAATGGTTCTTGACTTATTTTTAGAACTTCCCTAACTTTTTCAGGAGAAATATTCATTTTTTTAGCAATTTCTTCTTCAGTAGGATCCCGATTTAAATCCAAGGTTAATTGTCTTTGAACGCGAGTCAATTTATTAATAGTTTCGACCATATGAACGGGTACCCTAATAGTTCGCGCTTGATCGGCAAGAGCCCGGGTAATAGCTTGACGAATCCACCAAGTAGCATATGTAGAAAATTTGTAACCTTTGTCATAATCAAATTTATCTACTGCTTTCATTAAGCCAATATTACCTTCTTGAATTAAATCTAAGAAAAGTAATCCCCGACCAACATATCTTTTGGCAATACTAACAACTAACCGGAGATTTGATTCCGCTAAAATTCTTTTAGCTTCTTCATCCCCTGCGGCAACTCTTTTACTGATTTCCATTTCTTGTTCGGGACTCAATAAAGAAATCCGACCAATTTCTTTTAAATACATTCTAACGGGATCATTAATATTGGTATCTTTCGTGATATCTTCTTCTACAAGAATAATATCTTCAATTTTTTCATTTTTCTTTCGAACATTACCGCTTTCATCCACATCACTTTCAGGGATAACATTAATGTTATTTTCGACAAATTTATTATATAATTCGTCTAAAGCATCACTATCAATTTCTAAACCTTTTAATTCTTCCGCTAATTGTTCAAAAGTTATAAATCCTTTTTCTTTTCCTAATTTAATTAAACTTTCTTCGCGTTCTTGCAATGTCTTAATTTTCTTCATATCTACACTTCCTTTTTTATTTCCGCTAATTTATTTAATATTTCCAACTTTTTATTTATATCTACTTCATTTTTTAAACTTTGTTTTAAATTTTTTATTTCATCTTTTTTTAATTCATTTATAATAACATCTAAACACGTGTTAAATTCTTCCATATTAATATCATTAATAGTATTAATAATTTGACTTACTTCCGGCCATATTTCTTTATTATCCGCAATAAAAGTCGTAAAATCGGCAATATTTATTCCATTATGATTATTATAATAATATATTATTTCACTCGCTATTATTCTATCCGTTTTATCCTTAAAATATCCTAATTTTTCCTTATATATTCGAATATATTTAGAATCATTCATCATAGCATATAAAATATAATTTTTCGCAATTTCATACTTGGTTTTTATTTTCTTTACTACTTTAGGTTTTTCTTCTTTTACTTCCTTAACCTTTAAGTTACTTTTTAGAATATCTTTATCAATGTTGTAAGTCTTACTTAAATTATTTAAAACCATCTCCTTTGTTAAATTATCATATTCATCTAAGCTGGATAAAACTTCCTTGATGTATTTTACCACATCATTTAAAGAATTTAAATCTTTATTTTGCGATAAATACTTTAATTTAAAATCAATATAGGTGGGAGCATGATTTAAACAGTCTTTTAAAGCATCAATTCCCTTAGAACGAATATATTCATCGGGATCTTTAGCACCACTTAAACGAACTACGGAAACTTCAATTTTATTTTTTACTAACTTTTCGCCTACATCAATTGTCGCATCTAAGCCAGCCTTATCATTATCTAGCATCAATAAAACTTTAGCGTGAGTTTTAGCAATTTCTTTTATCTCTTCGTTAGAAATAGCTACTCCCATTAAAGCAACAACATTTTTAATACCCCAACTACTTAGCATTATCGCATCCATATTGCCTTCAACTATTATTATAGTTTTACTTTCTTTAATATATTTTTTCGCATTATGATAATTAAATAGTATTTGACTTTTTCGATAAATACTAGTTTCTTTGGTATTCATATACTTACTTGCAACACTTTCCGTATAAATTCTTCCCGTGAAAGCAACTATTTCGCCACTCATATTCTCAATAGGAATCATTATCCGATAAGAAAAAAAGTCATAAACATCAATTCCAGATTTAGTTATTAACCCCACCTTTTCCATTTCATCAAAAGAAAAGTTTTTTCTTTGTAAAAAGGTATTTAATTCTTTACTATCTAAAGCTAAACCAATTTTAAATTCTTTTATTATATCCTCATTAATACCACGATTTAGCAAATATTTTTTGGCCTCTAACCCTTTATCAGTATTTAAATTATTCGAATAATATTTTGCTGCCAAATCATACATTTCATATTCTCTTTTGGAAACTTTATTTTCTTTTTCTAGATTTACTTTTAAATTATAACCAATTTTTTCAGCTACTATTTTGACAGCTTCTAAAAAATTAACATTTTCATATTTCATAATAAAACTAAAGACATTACCACCAGTTCGACAGGTAAAGCAATTAAATATCTGCCGGTCAGGAGAAACAACCAAACTCGGAGAATGATCATCATGAAAAGGACATACTGCTACATAATTTTTGCCTTTTCGTTGTAATTGCAAATAATCACCTATTACGTCCACTATATCGGCTTCTTGTCGTATTTTATTTATTTCGGTTTCTTCAATATATCCCATTTTTTCCCTCTACTTATATATATTACGGTTTTATGCCTTATTTCCTTTATTTTTTGGTAATTTTATTTTAATTTTAGAAAAATTTAGCAAAATACTGCCAATTAAAATAGCTAAATAAACTCCATCATAATAACTTAAGAATTTTGAAAATAATGCTGCCAAAATGCCAATAAATCCACTATAAATAATTTTTTTCATCTTAGTATTAGGGCTATGAAAATTATTACTAGCAACAAAAATAAAAGCAAATAATACATTAGCATTAAATAAAAAATTAAAATCAAACTTTTTATTTATTAAAAAATCTCCACCTATTAAAAGAAAATAACATAAATAACTGACAAGAGGAATTAAACTTTTAATACTTTTTCGATAACTTAAATAAATAAAAGCCCAAATGAGAAAAATAAAGCTAGTTCCAGCCCACGGACCTATTTGATGCCCTAATAAAATATCCCAATAATTATAAGAATAATTATAATTAAGTTCCAAAGTATTAGCATAATTATAATTAAAATTTCCTAAAAAGAAACCAGTCATTAATAATTTTAATAAAGATACTTCACTAAATTGCCATTCTTTCTTAAAAAAACTAATAATAACTAAAAAGATAACCATAATTGTATAAATATAAATATTAGTATTCCAACTTATCATTAGGCTAAAAACTAAAAAATTTATAAATTCATAATTTAACTGAAAATGCTTTTCTTTCCCCAAAATATATAAAGTATAACCTAATATACTAATTAAAGAATAAATTAAAGGATAAAATATTTTACTTAAAGAAATTAAATTTTTTTGATACATTAAATAACCATTTTTATATAAACCAAATATTATTAAAGGTACTAAGGCAATAATATAATCTAAAACAATACTTTTTTCATTTTTTTTATCATGAACTATCATTTTTTTCACCTTACCTTATTTTTAATATTTATATAACAGGGACAAACATAATTACATAAACCACAATGAATACATTTAGAATTTTTACTATTATTTTCCTTTAAAGGATTTATTCCCATAGGACAAATATTTACACATCTTCCACAATTTATACAGCGATGAGCCCTAATTTTTTTATTAGGTATTATTAAAATAATTTTAATAGCATCATCAATTATTACATCATCACTTAATAAAGGATTACCTTGCATTAATCCATTAATCATAATGGTACTATCATTTTTAATAGTATAATTTTTAAGTAACTCTTTTAAAGAAGTTCCTTTTTTTATTTTAACAACTTCGCCCTTTTCTTTTAAATTAATACCCCCAATAGAAACTAAAAAATCTTCTCTTTTTACACCTTTAGTCAATAAATCATATAAATCAATTGCTTCCCTTATATTTAAATATAAGGAATTTCGAACATCAACTTTAAAATATTCTTTAAAAGCAAATTCTTTTTCCAATAAATATAAATCATCAGCCAAAGAAATATTAATAAAAGGATAAGTTCCAATAGTACTTATACATTCTTCAATTATCGAACTATCACAGTCTTTTAAATAAATATTACATTTCTTACAATTATATAAAATTCTTAAACCTTCAATTAAATTAAGTATATCATTTAAGTTTTCTTTAAAAAGCATAATATTTGTTTTACTATAAGGTTCATCTTCAATAATATTAATTATTATATTATCTACTTGCTTAATACTTTTAAATTTATTAAGTAAATTTTTATCTTTTTTTAATGATTCTAATAAAAAAGAATATGTTAAATTTTTTAAACTTTTTCTTTTAAAATTATTTCTTTTTTCCCGAAAATCATTTTTAATAACTAGACATTTTTGATTTTTACCATCAATAAACATATTCTTTAAACCAAATATATTTCCAGAAATAGGACTAGTAATATTATAGTTATTTAAAAATAAATAATCATCTTTATAGACATAATCATTTTGATTATATTTTAATTTATTATTATTAAGGGGTATGTAAATATAATCAGGGTTTAAAAATTCCTTGATACTTTCTTTAATTATAATGGTATCAGGTTTTTCTAAATGAATAAATTTCATACTACCACCATTTAGATTATACAATAAATAATGACGAAAAAAAAGCCAAAAGCATTATTTTTCATGGGAAATTTCGGTATTATTAGTAGTAAACTTTTCTAAAAATTCTTTTAATTTAATAGCCACATTTAAAGGAACTATTTTTTGTAATTCCTCAACTGGTGCTTCTTTCATTTTCACAACACTGCCATATTTTTTAATTAAAGCTTTTTTTCTTACATCGCCAATACCTTCAATATTATCTAAAATACTTTTAATACTACCTTTACTTCTAATTTGTTTATGATAATTAATAGTATAACGATGGACTTCATCTTGAATTCGAGTTAAATAATGAAAAATATCACTACTTCTTGGAATTTCAATAATTTCTAAAGTCTCTCCATCAATAAGTTCATTGGTTCGATGCTTATCATCTTTTTTTAAACCACATACTTTTATATTTAAATTTAGACTTTTTAAAACGTCATTACAAGCATTTATTTGATTAATTCCACCATCAACTAAAATTAAATCGGGAAAAGTTAATTTATCTACTAAAACTCGATAATAACGGCGATATATTACTTCTTTCATTGTATTATAATCATCATTTTTATCGACACTAATTTTATACTTTCGATATTCTTTCCGAGCTGGTTTACCATTTAGAAAAACTACCATTCCACTTACAGCAAAAGAACCAAAAAGATTAGAATTATCAAACGCTTCAATTCGATCTAAAGTATCTAAATGTAATAATTCTTGCAATTCTTGATTAGCTCCTTCTGTTCTTTTTTCATTTCTTTCAATAATCTTTAGTTCTTGTTCTAATGCTATTTTAGCATTATTATAAGCCATAAGTAATAATTCCTTTTTCTTTCCTTTTAAAGGAGTATATACTTTAGTATTTAAAATATTACCAATAATTTCTTTATTAATATTATCGCAAACAATTAATTCTTTTGGTATTTCATGGTTGGTATAAAAGTTTAAGATATAACCATTTATTTCATCAATTTCATCTTTTATTAGATAAAATTTTTCATTACTTCCCCCCACAATTTTCCCATTTCTTAAAAATAAAATTTGGACTGATATTATTCCATCATCTAAATAATAGTTTAAAACATCCCGATTAATATAATCATGAATTTCTACTTTTTGCTTATCTAAAATAATATTAATAAATTTTAATTCTTCTTTTAAAGTTTGGGCTGCCTCAAAATTTAAATTATTAGATAATATTTCCATTTTTTCCATTATTTTATCTTTGATAATTTTATTATTACCTCTTAAAAAACTTAAAATATCCCGTTCCATATTTTGTAATTTTTCATGGTCAATATCTTTCATACAATAGCCTAAGCATTCATTAATATGATAATATAAGCACACCTTTTTAGGATTCCCTTCACACTTTTTTAAAGGATATAGGCGATTAATTAAATTAACTATTCTCCGAGCTGCATATACATTAGGATAAGGCCCAAATAAAATCTTTTTATCCTTTTTCTTTATTGAAGTATACCTTGATACTTTAAGTTTAGGATAAGGTTTTTTAATGTATTCGATATAAGGATAAGTTTTATCATCTTTAAGTAAAATATTATATTTAGGATTATATTGTTTAATTAAATTAAGTTCTAAAATAAAAGCTTCTTGTTCCGTTTTCGTAGTAATATAAGTAAAATCGGTTATTTCACTAACTAATTTTAAGGTTTTTCCCGTCACATTTCCTTTAAAATAACTATTTACCCGTTTATATAAATCTTTAGCTTTACCAACATAAATTACTACATTATTTTTATTACGCATTTGATAGCTTCCTGGCAAATGAGGAATAGTTTTTAACTTTTCTTCTAGCATAAAACTTCACCTAAATTTATTATACTACAAAATAAAGGAAAAATAAGATATAATATTTTTAAGGTGAAAAAGTTATGCAACTAATAAATACTAGTTTAATTGAAGAAAAAAAATCCAAATTTTTAGGATTTGCTTACCAAATAAATGATCTTAACGAAATTAAAATAATCATAAAGGAATTAAAAGAAAAACATTCCAAGGCAAAACATATAGTATATGCTTATAAATTAAAAGAATCCGCGGGAAAAACTGATGATAAAGAACCAAATGGCACCGCGGGCAGTCAAATATATAATTTAATTGAATTAAAGAAATTAGATAATATTTTAATTGTTGTCGTTCGTTATTATGGAGGAACAAAATTAGGAGCTGGGCTTTTATCGCGAACATATAAAAATGCCGCGATCGCGGCTTTAGAAAATTAATTATTTTTTTCTAGTTCTATTCATATTTGGATTATCATTATCTAAATATTCATTTAAACTATTCCAATTTTGAACATAGTTTGAGTATATTTTACTTAAATCATTTATTATTAATTCCTTAATTTTTTCTATAGATAAGTTTTTAGCTTCTCCTTTAGTTTCCATAATTATAATATCATCAAAATCATCGGTATATTTCCAAATAACTTCTCCTCCCGCGATTTTATAAGAAAATTCTTCTTTTTGGGTAAAGGTTCGATTATCACAAGTATAATTATTAGCATTTATTATTTTTTCTAATATTTCTTGAGGATCATCTTCATCTGTTAATAAATCCATCATTATTTTAGAATAATTATCTAAAATAATGTTTTCTTGTTCTTTTACCGAAAGTTTTTCGATTGGTCCAGTAACTTCTAAAATCTTTATTCCTTTCTTTTTAATTAAATACACTACTTTACTACTTCCTTCGTCAGTAATAATATTTAAAGTTTTAATTAAATCATTATTGATATATCTTTTTTCCATAATCATAAATGCCTTAAAGCCAGTTGGTCTTTTAGCATATTCTTGTTTTTCATAATTTTCTAATGGTACTAAATTATTTTTATAATGACTTAACATATCATTATAAAATTGATCATAATTTTTTAATATTCTAAATGGAATAAAAATATTTAACCCTAAAGAAAAAATCATCTTATTTAGGCTAGAATCTTTTTCCTTTTCCTTTTCTTTATCACTTATATTAGAACTATTATTTAGTTTAATTGTAAAACCAGAATCAGTAATAGATTTTAAAAAGGAAAAAACTAAAGATGTATATAAGGCCACAGACATAACTACTGATGAGGCATAAAAAACAAGTAATGGAAGTATTAATTTCATAATTATTATATTTATCATTTTTTTCACCTGTAAAAAATATGATAACACCTTAACTAATTTAATACAAGAAAAAAATAGTTAAATAATATCATTAACTATTTTCTTTAATTCTTCAATATTCCGGAATCCAATTTCTTTTTTTACTTCTTTGCCATCTTTAAAAAAGATTAAAGTGGGAATACTCATAATACCAAATTGTTTTGCAATATCGGGAAAAAGATCAACATTTACTTTTAAAACATTAATAAAAGTAACTTCTTCTAGTATGGGAGCAAGCATTTGACAAGGTCCACACCAATCAGCATAAAAATCGACAAGGAAAGGATCATTTTGAATAATATCCTTTAAATTTTCTCCTTCTTTTAAATGTTTAACCATAAAACCTCCTTATTTAAGAGAATGTTACATTCTCTATATCTATTTTATTTTTTTCTCCTAATTTTTCGACATCTTCGACACTAATAATATTATAATGAATTAAAGTAGATAAAACTTGAACGTTTAATTCTTTTCTATTTTCACTTTTAAAATTATTAGCTAATTTATTTATATCATTTAAAGCCAAAGTAGTTTTGTTCATTACGGTACTCATAAATGGCATTCTTTCTAGTAAAATTATTCCCATTTCACTATCTTCTACATAATTCGTTGTCGCAGGAATATGGAAAAGAATAAATATTACGATGAAAGCAAAAGCAATACCTTCGATAGCTCCTAAAATTAAGCCTAAAATTTTAGAAGGAATAGCCAAAACAATAGTCATTTTAAGTAATTTTTCGACTAAGCCAGACAAGGAAACAAAAATGTTTAAAATACAATATAAAACGACATAAATTACAACGAAGGATACTAATTCATAAATTAAAATACTCATCGCGGAAACACCACTAAAAATACCACCAAAATCAAAGAATGGCAATTTATCCATTAAAAAATTAGCGACTACCCCTTTAAAACTATAGGCAACAATTGCTACACAAACTGTTCCTAATAATTGTACTAAACTTTTAATTACTCCTTTTTTAAAACCAAAAAGACCACCAAAGACTAAAAAAACTATAATTATAATATCAACAAAATTCACTAATAAACCCTTCTTTCTATTAACATAATTATATTATAAAAGAGATGAAAAAAAAAGTCAATTATGATAAAATAATTAAAGAGGGAGATAGTCTGAAAGAAAAAATAAAATTTATTTTATAAAAATATTAAAAAAAGGGCAGACTTCCCCTTACCCCAAAGAAAG
>CANRAL010000004.1 GCA_947628585.1 uncultured Bacilli bacterium
GGACTTTCCAATTAATATATATGATGTTTATGCTGATTATAATTTTAATCCATCACCTCATATCTAATACACAGCAAATTTAAATAAAAAAATTGAAAATATCTATTTAGACTTAGATACTCCTAATATTATTAATTATCAAATTAGTTTTTCGGATAAAGCAAATATTAATTATATGAATTTTGATATTGATTCAGGATATTCTGTAGATGTTAAAAATAGTCATTATATTAGAATACATGCTAGTGAAGAAATAAATAATTTAAAAATTACTTTTCTAGAAAATCATCAAAATTTAAAAATAAATAAAATTATAATAAATAAACAAGTTCCTTTAATGATTAATAATATTCGTCTACTATTAATGCTTGGTATTATATTTTTTATTACGATGATTTTTTCTAAAACTCCTATTAAAAATATTAAGTTTAATCAATCATATATGTTTGTTATAACCTTTATAATAATATTAAGTTTATTTTTAGTTTTTGCAAAAATGGCTAGTTTTAATACTACTATTGAAAGTTCTTATCAATATAAAGATTTAACTTTAGCTCTTACTAAAAAACAATTTTATTTAGATATACCTGTACCTGAAGAGTTAAATAAATTAAATAATCCTTATGATCCTAATGCAAGAGCTAATATTAATTATTATTGGGATTATGCTTATTTTAATGGTAAATATTATTCTTATTTTGGAATAGTACCTTGTCTTTTAACTTATTTACCATTTTATCTTATTACTAATAAAATGATTTTGAATTGTCAAGTTGGTATAATTGGTATTATTCTTTTTATGATGGCTGGTTTCTATTTGGTTTATCAATTATGTCAAAAATATTTTTCTAATATTTCGTATATATGGTATGTTTTACTGTCGTTATTTTATTTAGCGGCAAGTGGAATATTTTTATTCATAAGCTATCCTTCAATATATAATATACCTGTCGTTTATGGATTATTTTTTGCTACTTTAGGTTTAACTTTTTGGTTGAAATCTATTGATGAGGATCACTTTAATAAAATATATTTATTTTTAGGAAGTTTATGTGCTTCTCTCGTAGCCGGATGTAGACCTCAATTATTAGTAATATTTTTTATAGCTATCCCCTTATTCTGGAATAGTGTATTTAAAAAAAGAAATTTATTTAGTAAAAAATCAATTAAAGAAACATTATCCTTAGTAGTTCCTATTTTCCTAGTGGCTGCATTTATAATGTACTATAATTATGCAAGATTCGGTAATATTTTTGATTTTGGAGCAAACTACAATTTAACAACTAATGATATGACAAGAAGAGGTATAGTATTTGATCGAACATTTACAGGATTATTTTATTATCTTTTTTCACCTATAAGAATTAATTTAGTTTTTCCTTTTATAGAAAAATTTCCGATTAAAACTGCTTATATTGGAAAAACAATTTATGAAAACTTTTATGGCGGATTTTTTGCTATTAATATTATTTGTCTTTTAAGTTTATTTATCTTAAAATTTAAAAAATTAATAAAAAATAAATCTTTAATAAATTTTGGTATAACTAGTTTATTTATGGCTGTATTAATTATAATTGTTGATACCCAAATGGCTGGAATATTACCAAGATATATTGGCGATTTTGGATGGTTATTTGCTATTACTACTATAATTATAATTCTTTCTATTATTAACAATAAAAATCTAGATTATAAGTATGGCAAATATTTAAAATTACTTATAGTTTTAAGTTTAGCAATGAATAGATTAACTTATTTCGCGGAAAATCTATTATTACCATATAATCCGGCATTTTATCATAAATTATTTTATTTATTTACTTTTTGGTTTTAAAAAAATGGCTAATAATAATTACTAGTCATTTTTTATTCTTGGGTAACATAAGCCAAATTTTCTAATTGTTCAGGCTCAAGGTTAGTAAAGTGATAATTTACAGCTACTATCATAACAATAATCGCTGTATAAAAAAAGATAACACCTCCATATTTCAAAAACATTTTTTTCATTTATACCACCTCTTTCAATTTTAATTTATCACGTTCATTTGTTCGTGTCAATAATAATTATAAACATTTGTTTGACTTTTTACATATATTATTGTAAAATTATTTTAGGAGGAAACATGAAAAATAAGAATCTTACTAAAAGACAACAAGAAATTTTAACTTTTATTAAAAAATATATTGCTTTACATGGTTACCCACCTGCCATAAGAGAAATATGTGCTGGAGTTGGGTTAAATAGTCCGGCAACGGTATTTGTTCATATTAAAAATTTACAAAGAGATGGTTATCTTAAATCTACAAATAATAAATTTCGAACATTAGAGGTAGTTGGGGAAAATGAATATTTAGAAAAAAATGAAGACGTTGTGAAGGTTCCTTTATTAGGAAAAATAACCGCGGGTAATCCTATAACTGCGATAGAACAACCCAATGAATTTTTTGCTTTACCGGCCTCTTTGATACCTTCTGGTTGTGAAATATTTACCTTGAAAGTAAGTGGGGAATCCATGATAAATAAAGGTATTTACGATGGAGACATTGTAATTGTTCGAAGACAAAATAATGCTCAAAATGGTGATGTCGTAGTAGCAATGACCGAAGAAAACGAAGTAACCTTAAAAACTTTTTATAAAGAAAAAGACCATATTCGTTTACAACCCGAAAACGATAATATGGCACCATTTATTTTTAATAACGTAACTATTTTAGGAAAAGCCATTGGTTTATATCGAAAAATATAATTTTAAAACTCCTTTTTAGGAGTTTTTTTAAGATACATCATCAATAAAATAAACTTTATACCAGACTAAGAAACAGTAAATAGTCCAGACTTTACGATAATTATCTTTTAAGCCTTTATAGTGATCAGTTAATAATTTTAAAATATAATCAACATTAAAGAACTTCTTGGCATAACGACTTTTAAATACTTTTTTTATCATAAGATAAAAATCTTTTTCTCGCATCCAGTCTCTGACGGGAACCGGGAATCCTAATTTTTTCTTTTTATAGGCTTCCGTAGGAATAACTTTTTTGGCCGCATCTCTTAAAGCCACTTTTGTATTTTCTTTAGTAACTTTATAATTAATTGGTAAACTTGAAGCAACCTTAAATACTTCCTTATCAATAAAAGGTACTCTTCCTTCAATCGATGAAGCCATAGTCATTTTATCAGCTTTTAATAAAATATCTTTCATTAACCAAAAATCAATATCAATTGCTTGCATTTTGACGATATCACTTTCATTTTGATAATCATCATATGTTTTTTTAGTTACTTCTTTGTTTTTTATTTTATATTTATTTAATAAAACTTTATTACATTCTTTATCATGAAAAACTTGATTAACACCAATATAAGAATTTTCTAATTTTTCGCCCCGTCTAATTAAAAAATTTACTCCTTTTACTTCGGGTAAAGCCCGAGCAAATATGGCGATAGTATGTCTAATAAAGTAAGGAATTTTATTATACCAACCCAAATCTACATCTTGCCGATAGATATTATAGCCTCCGAAAAACTCATCTGCACCTTCACCCGACAAAACAACTTTAACATCTTGACTAGCAAGTTTTGCCACGAAATATAATGCAACAGCCGCGGGATCACTTGTTGGTTCATCTAAGTGATACATTATTTTAGGCAAAATTTCCATATATTCTTTTTTAGTAATAATTTTTGATGTATTGTTAATATTTAACTCTTGAGCTAAGTTTTTAGCGTACTCTATTTCGTTGTATTTTTCATTATTATAACCGACCGTATAAGTTTTATCAGGTTTAGCTAAAGATACTAAATAAGATGAATCAATACCACTTGATAAAAAAGAACCAATTTCTACATCACTTAAAAGATGCTTGGCAACACTTTCTTCCATAACTTTAGCAATATTTAAAACAGCGTCATCATAAGACATATCTTTTTCTTTAAATTCTTTTTTATAATATCTTTCAATTTTTATATCTCCATTTTGATAAATTAAACTATGTCCCGCATCTAGTCTATATACTCCTTTGAAAAAAGTTTCCGTTGTAGGTGTAAAACTAAAAGCTAGATAAGGTTTTAATATTTCTTCATTAAGTTCTTTAATAAACCGCGGATGTTCTAAAAATGCTTTTATTTCACTAGCAAACATAAATGAACCATTCATTAAAGTATAATATAAAGGTTTTATACCAAAATTATCACGAGCTAAAAATAAAAGATCTTTATTTTTATCATAAATTGCAAAAGCAAACATTCCTCGTAAATGTTTTGGTAAATCTTTGCCCCATTTTTCATAACCGTGAACTAATACTTCCGTATCACTTTTAGTTTTAAATTCATGGTCTTTTTTTAATTCACTTTTTAATTCAATATAATTATATATTTCTCCATTAAAAATAACTACAACACTTTCATCTTCATTAAACATTGGTTGATTACCAGTATCTAAATCAATTATGGAAAGTCGGCGATGAGCTAAAGCAACATCATTATAAAAATAATACCCTTCCCCATCTGGTCCGCGATGAGCTATTTTTTTACTCATTTTTCGAATAATAGTTTTTTTGTTTTTAGTTTTATCGATAAAACCCACTATTCCACACATAGATCCTCCATTACTTTATATATTTGTAATAATCTTTTGTAATAATCAATTTACTCATATTAATTTTATTATTTACAATTTTATTCATTTTCTTAACATAATCTTCAGGTATTTCTAAATCATCTTTTTTAACAAAAGTATTTGTATTAGCAAAGTAACTACCATAATCACTTACCCAAGAACCATTGCCAAAAATAGCTAAGCCATAATGGGAGCTTAAAATATCTTTACCAATAATAAGTCGTGAATCATAAGGTAAATTAAAAATATTATATATTGTTGGTAATACATCAATTTGACTACCTACCTTATCTACTTCGATTGTATCCATTTTATTATTCCACAAAATGAAATTACTATGATTAATTTCGATTACACTATCTTTTTTATAACTAGCTATTTCATTAACTTCTTCAGGAGTTAAAAAATAAGGGTAATGATCGCCTACCAAGGCTATTACAGTATCATCCAAAACATTGGCTTCAGCTAATTTATTAATTAAAGTTTCTAAAGCTTTATCAAGCTCAATTTGGGAGGCCAAATAAGCTTTAGCATTTTCACTAACATCTAAATCTTCTACTTCACTACGATGTTTTTTACTCATAGCATTACCCCAGGAATAATCCCCATGGCCACTTACAGTGACATAATAGGAAAAAAATGGTTTATCACTATTTATAAAATCTGAAACTGTAGCATTAATCATTTCCACATCACTTTCAGGCCATATATTACAATTAATAAGTTTTTCTAAGCCATTTCGACATCCTAAATAATTATTAAAACCTAAGGCTTTTAAATAATTATGGCGACTTTGAAAAGTATAAGTATGATCATGATAAGCATAAGTATTATAACCAGCTTCTTGAAACATATGAGCTATTCCAAAAGGAAAACTATTATTACCATTTTTCCAAGGAGTTAAAAAACCGGAAGCAGCAACTAAACCCGTCAATTCTTGAAATTCGCCCCCAATTGTACTACTAATAGTGGGCGTATAAAAATTATTAAAATGAAACCCACCATTTACTAATTTATATAAAGTTGGAGTTCTATCTTTAGATACAGCCACTTCATTAAAACTTTCAGCCATAAATAGAATTAAATTTTTATTTTTAAAATAACCTGTATATTCATTTTGTTCGCTTCCCGATTCATTATTAAAATATTCATGCATACTTTTTAAATCTCCTGAACTTTGGTCTATTAAACTAGCAAAATCAATATCTAAATTATTAAAAGCATAAGTTTTTGTTGGCATTTCGCCTTCCTCACCAATAGCTTCTTCTACTATTAAAACTTTAGGTGAAAAACCAAAAATAGATCGATTTAAATCAATTAACATAGTATGAATTACCCCGAGTTTATTTAAACTAATAGCCACATTACTTGTATTAAAAAATAATTTATAAGCTGAATAATCATCATCTTTTTGAATATTTAAACTAAGTAAAAATAATAAATATATTACTAACATTAATGGTAAATATAATAAATTTTTTTTAAATGAATTTTTTTTAATTAAAATATTTTTTCTAAAAATAATACTTAAAATAAAAGGAAGAAAAATAATTAATAAATAAAAAATATTGGCACTTACTAATTTTATTAAATCTTTAGAAAAACTTAAAACTTGATCGGTAGCCCCTAAAAGAGAAAAATCAAAATAAAAACCAAATATATTATGAACTACTACTTCTACCCCAATAAATAAAGAAAAAATAAACATAAATAGATAAAAGACAAATCTATTAATATTATTTTTAAATAATTTAGTTATTAATGTTAAGGTTAAACTTAAAAAAATAAGAAATAATATATTATTAAAAATCGTTAAAGTAAATATTTTATTGTGCGTAATAACTTTAAATAAAAGCTCTCCATAACTTAAAGATATTAAATAATACCAAAAAACAGGTATTTTATAATTATTTATTTTTTCCATAATACATCACTACTACATAATTATAGCATTATTTATCTTTTTTTTGCGTAAAAATGTTATAATTTTACATAGAGGTGAAAAAATTGCATATAACTCATCCTTTAAAACCCATATATGATGAAAATAGTCAAATTTTAATATTGGGTTCTATGCCTAGTACTATTTCGCGAACTAAAGAATTTTATTATGCTCATCCGCATAATCGATTTTGGCCTCTTATGGAAAAAATATTCAATACCACATTATCTACTAAAGAAGAAAAAATAGATTTTTTATTAAAAAATCATATTGCTATATGGGATACCATTAAATCTTGCGATATCATCGGTTCTAGTGATTCCTCAATTAAAAATGTAAAAGTTAATGATATTAATTATCTATTATCTAAAACAAAAATTAAATATATTTTTTGTACAGGTAAAAAAAGTTATGAACTATTTCAAAAATATATTAAAGTACCTATAGAGGTTATATACTTACCTAGTCCCTCGAGTGCTAATGCCGCCTTCAGTTTTTCTATTTTATTAAACCATTATCAAAAAATTAAAGATGTTTTGATGGAAAATACTTGATTTTATTTTATATATTTGATATTCTTATTATGCTTATAAAAATTTATGGCGGAGTTGGTGAAGTGGTTAACACGGTAGATTGTGGCTCTATTATGCGTGGGTTCGACTCCCACACTTCGCCCCATTTATAGGTATTTTTTTTAAATTTAAAGTTAAGGATGCTAAGCATTCTTTTTATTTGGGTTTATAAATAGTATATTTATATTTATTTAACCCACAATAATAATGTGATTAATAATGGCTAGTTTAAAAAAATATCAAACCAAGAGGAATTTTAAAAATACTAAAGAACCTAAAGGAAAAGTCGTTAAATCGTCTTATCAACTTCGTTTTTGCGTTCAACATCATTTAGCCCGTAAAGATCATTATGATTTTCGCTTAGAATGGAATGGAACTTTAAAAAGTTGGGCTATACCTAAAGGTCCATCATATAATACTTTAGATCGTCGTTTAGCTATTATGGTTGAAGATCACCCTCTTAGTTATCGAAATTTTGAAGGAACAATTCCAAATGGCGAATATGGAGCTGGAACAGTTATGCTTTGGGATGAGGGAACTTGGCTTCCTACTACTAAAATTAATAATTCTTTTAATATGTCTAGTTTTAAATTTATTTTAAAAGGAAAAAGATTAAAAGGTCTATGGACTATGATTCATTTAGAGGATAATAATTGGCTTTTAATTAAAGAAAAGGATGATACTAAAGGTTTTAAAAATATAAATAGAATTAATAAAAGTATTAAAACTAATCGAACAATGACAGATATTAGTAAAGCAAGTGCTTCTATGCCTAAATTAACTAATCCTATGAAAAAAATAACTTCTAAATATACGAAAAAAGATATATTTAATTACTATGAAAAAGTATCTATAAGAATGTTACCATTTATTCTAAATCGACTTATAAGTGTTATCCGAGCTCCCGAGGGATTAAAAGGGGAAATATTTTTTAAAAAGCATTTAGAAAATAATCATAAAGGAATTAAAAAAATAAATTTATCTTTGGAAAACAATAAATTAACTGATTATTACTATATAACTAATATTTATGGTTTACTTAGTGAAGTTCAAATGAATAGTTTTGAGTTTCATCCTTGGAGTAGTACTATAAATAATTTAGAACATCCTGACATTTTAATTTTTGACTTAGATCCCGATGAAAAATTGGAAATTAATAAATTACGAGAAGGAGTTAAAGATTTAAAAAGTATTTTAGATAGTTTAAATTTAAAATCCTACCTTAAAACCAGTGGCGGAAAAGGTTATCATGTTTTAGTTCCTCTTAAAACTAAAATGACATGGGCTAAAGCTCGACAAACAGCCAAAAATATTGCAACTTTAATGGAAGAAAAATGGCCGACAAAATATACTAGTAACATTCGAAAAGATAAACGTAAAGGGAAAATATTTATTGACTGGATTCGTAATACTCGTACTTCAACTTCTGTTGCTCCCTATTCTATTCGTTTAAGAAAAAATTTGCCAGTATCTATGCCAATTAAATGGAGTGAATTAGATAAAATTAAACCTAATGAGATAACTATGGAAAAAGCTATAAAAAGATTAAACAGAATTGACCCTTGGGAAGATTTTTTTGCTTAAACGTATTCTTTTTGGTATAATTAAGCCAAGAGGAAAATTATGAAAGAAAAAATCCTATTAG
Organism: uncultured Bacilli bacterium; assembly: GCA_947628585.1. GTDB lineage: Bacteria > Bacillota_I > Bacilli_A > RF39 > UBA660 > Onthocola_B. The sequence goes on from CANRAL010000004.1 coordinate 8,779, forward strand.
GTATTAATACTTTTTTAACGGTATTTGCCTTTACAATTAATTTAACCAATAGTCAAGATATCATTGATATTCATAAACCTTTAAAGATAAGTATCTTTTTTATTTTAATTATTAGTATTTTCTTTTACCTATACTATACTAAATATAGAAAATTAAAACTTAAAAAACCTTTTATATTTAAAATATTAGCATTAATATATAGTATTTTTATGCTTATAGGTAATAGTTATGAAACAGTTGGAAATTATTCTTTAATTTTAGGTAATATCTATGTTTTAATAATTTCTTTTCTAATGCTAATTGGTTATTATTTTCTTTTTAATAGTTTAATTAACTTTATATATTATTTTTTAAAAAATAAAAAATTTAAAAAAAAAGATAATAAAATAACTGATTTTATCTTTAATAAACATCCTTTTATCCTTTCTTTTCTTATTATGTTTATAGCCTATTTACCTTATTTAATTGCTTATTTTCCTGGGATATTATCTCCCGATCCTAGTTTTCAAATTGAACAATTTTTAGGTATTAAAACTAAATATAGTGATTATACAATTATGTTAGATGAAAATGTAACGATTACTAATCATCATCCCGTTACTCATACTGTTCTTTTAGGTTCTTTTGCTAAATTAGGTTTAAAGATGGGTTCTATTAATTGGGGAATATTTCTTTATACTTTAATTCAAACTATTGCCCTTATTTCTTTATTTAGTTATATTATCCTCTATTTTAAAAAATTAAATACACCTTTAATAATAAGAATATTATCTTTAATTATATATAGTTTTACTCCTGTTTTTCCTTTTTATGCTATCTCTCCTGTCAAAGATGTATATTTTGCAATATTTGTTATTCTTTATATTATTCGTTTATTTGATTTAATAAAATATCAAAATTTTTCCTTAAAGAATTTAAGTATCTTAAGTATATTAATGCTATTAATAACTTTATTTAGGAATAATGGAATATATTTAATTATAATGTCTTTTCCTTTTATGTTATTGGCTTATCCTAAAAAAGGAAGTAAATTATTAATTACTTTTTTAATACCCGTTATATGTTATTATAGTTTTACTAATGTATTACTCCCCTATTTAAAAATTACTCCAGGTAGTATTAGAGAAACCTTGTCCTTACCTTTTCAACAAACTGCAAGATATGTTAAATATCATAGTAATGAGATTACAGAAGAAGAAAAAATGGTAATAGATAAAGTGTTAGAATATGATACTTTAGCTACTCGATATAAAACTAATATTGCGGATCCGGTTAAAAATAAGTATAATAAATATAGTACCGATGAAGATTTAAATAATTATTTAAAAGTATGGTGGATTCAATTTAAAAAACATCCGGGAACTTATTTTAATGCAACTATGGCGAATACTTATGGTTATATTTATCCTGATACTCATAATTGGTATATATATCATAAATATTATTCTTATTTAAAAGATGTAGGTTTGGATTACCATTACAATAATTTAGAAAATTTAAGAAATGGGCTTTATTATTATGGTGAGGTTTTTCCTTATATTCCTGGATTAGGAATGATAGTTAATATTGGTTTTGCTACTTGGTTATGGATGTTAATATTTACTTATTTAATCAAATTAAAAAAGTATAAATATTTAATTATTACTTGTCCCGTTATATCTATCATCTTAGTTTGTTTCGCAGGACCAGTTAATACTTATTTTCGCTATACTTTGAGTTATGTATTTGCGATTCCTATAATTATAGCAATTTTCTTAAATATATTAGAAGGAGTGAAAAAAGATGAAAAAAATCGCGGTTTTAATACCATGTTACAATGAAAGTAAAACAATTGAAAAAGTAATTAAAGATTACAAAAAAGCTTTACCCCATGCCGATATTTATGTTTATGATAATAATTCAACTGATGGAACTGATGAAATAGCTAAAAAAAATGGAGCTATCGTTAGATACGAATATCGCCAAGGAAAAGGTAATGTTATTAGAACAATGTTTAAAGAAATTAAAGCAGATTGCTATTTAATGATTGATGGTGATGATACCTATCCCGCGGAAAACGCGAAAGAAATGTGTGATTTAGTTTTAGAGGGAAAAGCCGATATGGTTATTGGTGATCGATTATCTAGTACTTATTTTGATGAAAATAAAAGACCATTTCATAACTTTGGAAATAGTCTCGTAAGATTTCTTATTAATAAAATATTTAAAAATAATATTAAAGATATTATGACCGGATATCGGGCTTTTAGTTATGAATTTGTCAAAAGCTTTCCTATAATTTCTAAAGGATTTGAAATTGAAACTGAAATGACTATCCATGCAGTAGATAAAAATTTTAAATTAAAAGAAATTCCTATTTCTTATCGAGATAGACCTGAAGGCAGTGTTTCTAAATTAAATACTTATTCCGATGGGTTTAAAGTTTTAAAAACAATAGGTACCTTATTCGCCGAATATAAGCCTTTATTATTTTTTAATATTCTCGCTTTATTCTTTTTAATAATAACTTTAATATTAGGTATTCCACCATTTGTCGAATATTTTAAAACTGGTTTAGTTTTAAGATTTCCTAGTTTAATTGTAGCATCAATTTCTTTAGTAATAGCTATTCTCTTATCCATCGCCGGTATAATTTTACAAATAATTAATAAAAAACATAAAGAACTCTATGAATTATATTTATTAAACTTAGGAGAACAAAATGATAAATAATTTACTGAAAAATAATTTAGTTAGACAAATATTAAAATTTGGAGTTGTTGGTGGCAGTGCTTTTATAATTGATTATGGAATATTTACTTTATTAAGTCAATTATTAGGTATTCATTATTTAATAGCTTCAATTATATCCTTTAGTATATCAGTTATCTATAACTATATTTTAAGTATTAAATGGGTATTTAATGTTAATAAAAAACAAACAACTAAAGATTTCGTAGTATTTATTATTTTAAGTGTTATTGGTTTAGGATTAAATTCATTGATATTATATATTTGCGTTGATTTAATTCATATTCATGAAATGTTAGGGAAAATTATTGCTACTGCTATTGTTATGGTTTATAATTTTATAACCCGAAAAATATTTATTGAAAAATAACTCCAAATAAATGGAGTTTTTTTATTTAAAAAAAGTAACCTTTGGGGTTACTAATCTTTAGGTTTCATCATTGGGAATAAAACTACATCTCTTATTGATGGTTGATTAAAAATAATCATCATCAAACGATCAATTCCAAAACCTAAACCAGATATTGGAGGCATTCCTTGTTCCATAGCCATTAAAAATGATTCATCCATTTCCATAGTCTCATCATCCCCTTGCGCTTTAGCTTTTAATTGTTCTTCAAAAGTTTCCCTTTGAACAACTGGATCAACTAATTCGGAATAAGCTTTACATAATTCCGTACCAGCCGCTAAAACTTGGAAAACATCAATAACACGTTTATCTTGGTCATTGCGTCGAGCTAAAGGAATCAATACAGCCGGATAATTATATATTATGGTTGGTTCCATAATATTAGCTCTAATTAATTTTTTATAACTAAAATCAATAATTTGACTTAAAGATTTATATTCTTCTAATTCTTCCCTTGTAAATAAGCCCTTTTCAACAATTTTTTGTTTTAATATATCTGGTTCCGTAATATCTAAAAAATCAAAACCTAATATTTTGGTTAATTCTTCAACATAATTAATTCTTTGCCAATTTTCTTTACCAAAGTCCAATGTATTTCCTTGGTATTCTATTTTAGTAGTACCAACTATTTCCATAAGTAAACCTTTAATAAATTTTTGATAAAATTGAATATTATCTTCAAAATTCCAATAAGAAGCATACCATTCTACTTGTGTAAACTCTTGTAAATGTTCAGAATCCATACCTTCATTTCGAAAACATTTAGCTACTTCATAAACTTTATCAAATCCCCCGGCGATGCATTGTTTTAAATATGTTTCGGGGGCGATTCGTAAATTACAGTCCATATCTAAAGTATTATGATGCGTATAAAATGGTTTAGCACTAGCACCACAAACAGCACTTTGCAAAATTGGCGTTTCTACTTCTAAAAAGCCATTTTCCCCTAAAAACTTATGAATATAAGCATACAATTTACTCCGTCCTAAAAATACTTTACGAGCTTCTTCATTCATAATTAAATCGACATAACGTTCCCGATATTTTATTTCGGTATCGGTTAAACCATGGAACTTTTCAGGTAATACTCTTAAAGCTTTTCCTAAAAATTCAAATTTTTTAACTCTTAAAGTTTTTTCTCCAGTTTGAGTCGTAAAAATTTCTCCTTCAGCTCCAACAAAATCTCCAACATCGATAAGTTTTTTAAAAAATTCGTAATTATCTTCCCCTACTTCATCAATTTTAAATTCTAATTGCATATCGCTTTCAATATCGCGAATTCTGACGAAAGAAAGTTTTCCCATTTTTCGAGCAAAAACAATTCTGCCGGCAATTTTGACATTTTCGGTTCCATCGGATAATTCTCTAGCTTCTTTTAAAGAATGCGTTTTAGGATATCTTTCAGGATAAGGATTAGTAACTTCTTTAATTTTTTCTAATTTTTCTCTCCTTACTTGTTCTTGTTCATTATATTCTCGCATATTTCTCACCTAGGCATATTGTACCATAAAAAAACAATCTTAGAAACCTAAGATTGCTATTTTCCATTAAATTTTGAACATTTTTGTGTTTTTCTTAGTTATATAGTAAGTAACAAAAGCTACACCCAAACCACAAGTTAAAACGATTATAGGTAGTGTTACACCAGTACTAGGTTGTTTTTCAGGAGTTAAAGTTTGTTCTACAGCAGTTAATCCTTTAGGAGTAAATGAAATACTACATCCTACTGTATCTTGAGGCATTGTTACAGTGAATGAACCAAAATTAATATCGGCATCACTAACAGATTCTAAAGATAATAAATGGATTTTTAAATTATCATCACTAATACTAGTCCAGCCATCATTTAATTTTAATTCCTTAAATTGAACTTTATCAGCTGGGGTTAATTTAATATCTGCTTCAAATTCAGTAATTGCTTCCGTATTACCAGTTAATCCAAAGGTACAAGTTTTTGTACACATACCATCGGCATCAACCGTACAATTTTTATCGCATTCAAATTTAACTTTTGTCGCTGCTAATGCACTAGGCATTAAAAGCAATACTCCTAAAACTCCTACTAACCAAAAACTTAAAAATTTCTTCACACAACATCTCTCCTATCTCTATTATGTCTAAATTATATCATAAAAATACAAAAAACAACATATTTTTTACAAATTTATATTAAAAAGTGTAAATTTGTGTTATTATATTAATGATAATAGGTGATGATAATGAAGAAAATTCTTATTAAGATAAATAATAATACCTTAATATTTCGCGAAAGAAAAAAAATAAATAGTGAATATAAAAGTATTATAAATACCAATGTAATAAGTTGTAATGAATTATTATTTTCTGATGAATATATGGTTGACAATCCTAAATTAGTATCAGCTTTTTTAACAGAATTAGCTAAATCAAATAATTTAGATACAGCCATTATTGAAAATGATAATTTAACATTAATTATATTAGATGTTATTAAAAGTAATCCTTATTTAGTTAATTTAATTTTAAAAGAAGATAAACCATTAAGTTTTAAAGCTTGTGAAAAAATAACGGAGTCTTATATAAAAAGCTTAAACTGTTATAATTTACAAGAATTTATGTTGGAAATTTTAGATAAATATCATGTCTTAGTAGAATGTCGAAGTGAAATTCTATTCCCTTCCCGATTTATGAAAGGAAATAATTTATCTAGTTACTCTTCTTTATTTTATAAAATCACTATTCATTTAAGTTTACCTTTTAATAATGACGATGAAGAAGATTTTAAAACCTTTATTAAGATTAATAAATATTTAAAATACATTCATGTAAACCATGTAACCCGAAGTGATTTAGAAACTATTGTAGAAATATTAAAAAAATATAATAAAAAAAATATCCGAATCTTAATAAATGAAAATATTAATGATTTAAATACTATAGAATATTTAAAAAATTATAATAAAAAGCATAGTAAAAGATATAAAATATATTTTAAAATTTGTTATAGTGATAGTTATTTACAAGAAAATTTAATAAAACAAACAAATACTAATATTTTAAAGGTATGTGGTTTAATTATAATATTTATTATTACAGCAACATTTAGTTATGTTTTTTATGATAATTATCATTCTATGCAAAAAGTATCAACTATTCAAGAAAATCTAAAAAAAGTTATTGAAATAACTGATACGGAAGAAATAATAGCTAATTTAAGTCCCGAAGTAATTGAAGAAGAAAAACCAATTAATGAAGAAATTGCTAGCTTACTTACAGTTAATCCCGATGTGGTAGGATGGCTAAAAGTTAACAATACTAATATTGATTATCCAACTGTTAGAGCTAATAATAATGAATACTATTTATCTCATAATATATATTTAGAAAATGATGTTAATGGTTGGGTCTTTACTGATTATCGTAATGATCCTTTGGCAGTTAATGATAATTTAATAATTTATGCTCATAATCGTTACTATAGTGGTGTAATGTTTGGAACTTTATCAAATACTACTAAAAAAAGTTGGTATTCTAAAGAAGAGAATCAAATAATTACCTATAAAACTTTAAATGAAACTTATAAATATAAAATATTTTCTATTTATAAAATATATAAAACTAATGATTATATAGCGACTTCATTTACTGATGCCGAAGCCAAAAATGTCTTTTACAATAAATTAAAAGATCGAAGTATTTATAACTTCAATGTCCCTGTAAATGGCGATGATAAAATATTAACTTTATCTACTTGTGCTGATGAAAATAATCGAATAGTTGTACATGCTGTATTACAAAAAGATTTAGCGGATTAATTGCTAAATCTTTTTATTTGGCATATAAATCACTACTATACCAATAATAATTACCTTCATCATTGATTTTAAAAGTATGTTTATATTTAACTATATTATCTTTATTACTAAGTATATTAATTTCATAACTTACCTTGTTATTTTTCATTGTTAACTTTTCATCATTATAACAAATCTTAGTATTTTTATCACATTTAATATAATAGTCATAAATTATTAAATCCTTATTTCTATTTAATTCATAACTGGTAATATCATTATATATATAATATTGTTCATTAGCATTATTATCTTTTTCATATATATAAATATTTTCTTTTTCTTTTGCATAATAACCATATAAATTATTTGTATTAAAGTTAACATAATTTATTTTAACATCATTACCAAATAAATTATATATAGCGGAATTATATGTTTCTAATGGTACTTTAGCTAAAGCTTTAGCATCACTTACATTAGGCACTACTTCTATAAGTTCATTATTGGATAAAGAATTAGAAGAAATTAAATTATGTTCTTGTAAATAATAATAGCCTAAAGTTAAAATCGTTTCATAATCTAAACTACTATATTTCGTAAAATAACCATTATAAAAGCCATATTTAGCTTCATATTTATTAGTTAATAACATATTATGAGTTTCATTTACAACATCTTCACTAACCGTAATTTCATCTTTTTTTCCTTCAAAATTAAAGACTTTTAAAAAAATTAAAATAAATAAAAAGACAAAAATTGCCACGATAAAAAAGATAAATATTTTTGATTTATTCTTCATATTCCTCACCTATTTTAATAATATCAAAAGATAAAAAAAAAGACAAGTATTTAACTTGCCACAATTGGTTTACATGTATAACCTTTATTTGCATAATAGGCTGCTACTTCTGCATAATTAACTGGAAATTCGCCTTCTGCTTCACTATTAAGCATATCTTTAGTTAAAGTATTTTTAATAGTAAACGTTAAATTAGAATCATCATAAGTAGTAATACCAGTTATACCATCATAAGTAAATTCTGCAGGTTTATCACCAACAATATCATTATAGTTTTCTAAAGTATCAATTTTATAAATATAATTTCTATATGCGTAATCTATAAAGATATAACCATTACCACTTGTTTCATTAGCTCCCATAGCGATAAAATCAGTCATAATATCGTTACTACAACTTAAATATAATCTAATTGGTTGAGCTAAAACAATTAAGTTGGAAGTAATAACATTTTCTTTTTCGCCGCCATCTTTAACTTTTATTCTAATTTCTCTATTACCAGTTGCAGTAACTAATTTAGCAAATTCATAATCTTCAGCAAATTCGTAAGTACAATTTTCCATCGTACAAGAATTTTCTTCAATGAAATCAGCAGCAGTATATTCATTAGTACTATTTACACTAGTAACAACTTCTTTTGGTGTCGCACTAGGTAATAAATTATTAATTATTGTTATATTACCTTTAAATACTTGATCATTACATTTAACACTATATTCATAAGTACCTTCTTTCGTAACATCAACTGTATTTGTTACTAAATTACAATTTTTAGGATCGGTACCTGTTATTGTTGCATAACTTGTAATATCCGTTGGTAAAGTCGAATTAATTAAAAATTCCATATTATTTACGGTAACATTTATTTTACTATGAGACTTACCTAAAGATAAATAATAATAAACTCCATAGGCAATAGCTGCAAGTAAAACTACAATTAGAACAATAAACAAAATTTTATTCATTGGTTTTTTAGAACTAGTATTTTTAGGAATTTCGGTACCCATTTTTTCTACTTTTTTAGGTTCCACAAAACCATTACTATTACTATTACTATTAGCGCTAGCACTATAAGTCATTGTTCCTGGTATTGGTTGTTCTATTGGTCCCATATTTGATTCTGTAGCACTCATGTTAGGTACTGTTCCTAAAGATTGATCACTTGGAGCATTAGCACTATTAGAATCAGGAGTTGCTAAATTTTCCATATTATTAGTAATAGGAGAATTATCCATCATCGGACTTGGACTTGCCATATTGTTAGTTGGATTTACATTACCAGGATTTAAATTAGTATTATTTAAATTATCTGTTGTACTTGGAGTTGGTGTAGGATTAGTCGCATTCAAATTTTCCATTGGTGTTGGCGTCGGATTTAATCCAGGCGTTGGCGTTGGTGTCGGTGTAGGATTTGGCATACTTACACTACCCAAAGACGTTGAATTTAACGTTCCATTATTATTTAGATTTTGATTAGTTTGATTTTCATTATTCATACTATCAGCCCCTTATTATCAAAACTATACTTAAATTATACCCATTTAATTACATTTTTGCAACAATATTTTTAAATTCATCGCCTCTATCTTCAAATTTTATGTAAACATCTTGACTGGAAGAAGCTGGAGAAAGCAAAACTATATCTCCTTCTTGAATATTTTCTTTTATTTTTGACATAGCATTTATTAAGGATTCACAATTATAAACTTCTTTATTGATATCCTTACCATATTGAACTACTCTATTAGTTGTACTTCCAATAGCATAAATTGCTTTTACCCAATTCATATAATTATCTAACTCGTGAAAATCTTGACCGCGATCAAGTCCTCCTAAAATAAGATGAATAGGTTTATTAAATGTTTTTAAGGCCGTAATGGTAGCCTCAATATTGGTAGATTTGGAATCATTATAAAAACTAACATTATTAATTTCCTTTACAAATTCTAATCTATGAGCTACTCCTTGAAAATTATTATAATAATCTTTTATAGCCAATATATCCCAGCCAAAATTTTTAATAACCAATAATGTAGCTAAAATATTTTCATAGTTATGACTTCCATTTATTTTAATATCATCTAAAGTTAAAACTTTTTCTTTATTTATATATATTCCTTCATTATCGTAATAATTAAATTCATCATTAAAATATTCTTTTTTACTTAAAATATCATTACTAATTTCGATAGAATCAACATTTTTCTTATTTATTATAGCTAAATTACTTGAAGTATGTTTATTAAAAATTTTCTTCTTAGCCAATTTATATTTTTCATAATTTCCATGATAATCTAAATGAGCTGGAGAAATATTGGTAACTACACTAATATCCGTATGAAAATTTTTTATATCATTTAATTGATGATCGGATAATTCTAATACTAAAATAGTGTTTTTTTCGATACTAGAAATTAAAGAACTTAAAGGATAACCAATATTTCCCCCTAAAACTACCTTAAATCCTAATTCTTTTAATAATTCGTAAATCATAGTTGTAACTGTAGTTTTACCATTAGTACCAGTTATTCCCACTATTTTCACACCATTAGGCAAATAATTATAAGCTACTTCAATTTCATTTACTAAAGGTATATTTAATTCTTTTATTTTATGAACAATTTCACTTGTTGCCATAATCGCCGGATTTTTAATAATTACATCATATGATGCATCAATTAAATCTATTTGATTTTCCTTAATTATTATTTTTATTCCTAATTCTTTTAACGCTCTTTCATCGCTTTCCTTTAGAGGTTTAACATCAGTTAAAGTTATGACATTATTTTTATTAGCTAAAAGCTTAGCAACGGCAATTCCACTTTTCGCAGCCCCTAATATTAGAATTTTTTTATTTTCATACATAATTTTCTCACCTAATATAATTATATTATTTTGAAAATAATTATGCAAACATTAAAAAAGATTAGTCTTTAAACTAATCAATTTTAATGTATTTTTTAGTTTCTTTTTCTTCCTTTTTAGGAATTTCTAACTTCAAAATACCATCATTAAATTTCGCATTTATTTTTTCTTCATCCATATCATCTAAATGGAATGTTCTTTCCATTTTGCCATAAACTTTTCTTTCACGATGAAGATATTTTTTACTTTCTTCTTCTTTCTTGTTTAGTTCCGCTCTAATTGTAATATTTTCTTTATTACATTCAATTTTAATATCTTCTTTTCGATATCCAGGAACATCCATTTCAATATAATATTTACCATCTTTTTCGTAAATATCACATTTCATCTTTTCTTCTAAAGACATATCGCTTAATAAATCATCAAAAAACATTCTACTTGGTAACATAATTAATCATCTTCCTTTCTTTTTTTATTACATTCCCAAAGAATAATTTCTCAGGTGTTGATTTATTCAACATTATTAATATAGCACTAATATTAGCACTTGTCAATAGCAAGTGCTAATTATTTTAAAATAAAATTAAAATCGACAAATTTAATATGATATTTAGTCTTTTTTAATTTATTTTTTATTTTGTTTTCATATTTTATTAAATCTTTAACTTTTAAATCATTATCAACAGCAATTTCAATAGTTGCTTGATAATAAGAACCACTTTTAATTAAAAAAGAATCACTATATAAAAAGTTTTTATTTTCATTAACAATTGTCTCAATTGTTGTTTTTATTTCTTTATCATTTTTATCTATCCCTACGAGAGCAAAAATATTATCATTTATAATTTTTAAACCTTCCCATAATATTAAAATACTTATTAATAAAGATCCAATTAAATCAACAACAGGCACAAATTGACCTAATAATATTATTAGTAATACCATTGTGGAAGATACAACATCAATAAATGATTCTTTCGCAGAACTAATTAATATTTGACTACGATTTTTCTTACCTATTTGATATAAGTAATTACTACTTAAGGTTTTTAAGAAAATTACGTAAATAATAACGTAAATAATATTTAAATTAGGAATAATATACTTTACTTGAAAAGAATTAAAAATAGTAAAGCAACCTACTAATAAAATTAAAAAGCCAATTAACATTCCAGAAACATATTCTATTTTACCGAAGCCAAAAGGATATTTTTTATTAGCTCTTCTTTTAGATACTTTAGCACTTATTAAAGCAATTATATCAGTTACAAAATCACAAATAGAATAATAACCATCGGCAATTAAAGTATAACTACCATATATTAAACCACCACATACTTTTAAAAAGGCCACTATTAAATTAATTAAAATACTAAAATATAAAGCTTTACTTTCTTTTTTCATTTTTAACCCCTTACCTATAAAAATATTACCATATTTTAACAACATTTTCAAATTGCATTTAGCCATAATATTAATGGAGGCAATTATGGAAAAAGAAAGACAAATTTTTACTCCTAAAGATTTAGCATATTTAAAAGATATTTTTGATTGGAATATAACAGCTAATAAAAAAATTGATTATTTTTTAAAGGATATAAAAGATGAACAAATAATTGAATTGTTTACAAGCATTAGTAAAATGCATTATGATTTTTGTCAAAATATTATTAATATTTTAGAAAGTAGTGAGGAAAATAATGGATAAGTTATTTTTAATGGATATTTTAGAAATGGAAAAAAATATGGCAGTCAATATGACTTATGCTTTAAATGAAGCTAGCAATGATACTTTGTATCAAGAATTATTGGAAATATTTGAAAGTATTAGCCGTATGACTAAAGAAATATTTAATCTTGCTTATAATAAAAATTATTATAGTTTAACTAAAGAAGATTCTTCTAAAATTAAAGATACAATTACTAATCTAAATAATGAGCTAAGTAAATAGGATTTAAACTTATTTACTTTTTTAATTAAATAAATCTTCTTCTAATTCATTTATCTTTTCTTGTAATTCATCTATTTTTTCTATATATTTATATTTTTCATTTTCTAATTTTTCATTTTCCCTAGTAAGATTTTCTATTTCTTCTTGATATTGTTCTTCCATAATAGTTAATTCATTTTCATACCATTTTTTTTCATAACTTAAACAATTATTTTTTAATTTTTCAATATTTTTAGAACTAGTTTCGACAACAATAGTAATAGTTTTTAACTTATCATAATTATACAAAGTTTTATCTTTTAAATTTTGAATAAGTATTCCCATTATTTTAGGAGTTTGAAAACTATAAGAAAAATTAGTATAAATTGTATCATTGGCTGTTTCATTTACCATTATTTCTTGAAAATCAGCATAATAAGAAATATGATACTTTATTTCTTCAGTCAAGTTTTCATTTACTAAAAAAGTTAAATTGCGATAAATATCCATATCATAATCACTTAAATAAGTATTATCTTTCATTTTAAAAGTATAAGTCTTTTCTTTTTTTAAAGCATTAATCGGAGCTTCATTTATAAATGAATAACCCGTCATTTCATAGGAAAATATAGCTCCCCCACTGGCAAATAAAATTAAACTTGTAAAAAAGATAATTAATAATGATTTATAATGCGTTGGTTGATTAAATAACCAAGCAATATTTAAATTTATAAGAACCCCTACTCCTAAAACTAAGGATAAAGCTAAAATTAATAAGCCTATTACTATTATTCCTTTAGAAGAAGCGATAATAGATAACACCAAGATAAAAACAAAAGCTACAAAGATAAAACATAATCCTAGTAAAAGAAAAAATAAAAATATTTTTATAAAAAAACTTATTAAACTTCCTAAAACATCAAATAAAACAAAATTTCTTTCTTTAACTTTTTTTATTTTTCTAATTTCTTCTTTATCTTCTTCTTTTAAATATTTTTCTTTTTTACCATCAATAGATTCTTCTTTAGGCCCATTCCATTTATCTAAATAGCGAGTTTTATAAAAATAAATTAAGATACTTATAAAAAGAATAAAATAAATAACTTTAATAATAAAAGAACAAATACTATAAAAAGCAATATAAATAGTATAACTAATATTTAAAGAAGTAAATAAATTTTCCAATAAACCATCTAAATAAATAAAAGGTATTTTACAAAATAATAAAATTACAATTAATAAGCCAAAATCAAAAATAAATTTACCAATTTCTTTACCTTTCATATTTTTAAATATTTCAATACTTTTTTCAAACATTTCAATAATAGTGTAAATTAAGTTGCTAAAATTATTTTTCTTACGTTCTTGCATATTTTTTTTAGATACTTCATCATTAGTTAAATCATCTAAAGTTACATTAAATATTTTACAAATTGCTAGTAATTTATCCATTTCGGGATAAGTTGTACCCGATTCCCATTTTGAAACTGCTTGTCTAGAAACATCAAGTAAATCTGCGAGATGTTCTTGACTATAACCTCTTTCTTTTCTTAACATTTGGAGTTTTTCACAAAACTTCATTTTTTCTCACCTCGTCCAAAATATAATATATTCTACCTGGTAGCACTACCAACTTTCAGTTGTTTTTTGTTAATTTTTAGTTGCAATAACTATTTTTCTTTCCGCTTTTGGATATGGTAAGCTATAATTAAAGCTAAACGATGAGGAATAAATCGAACCCCAAATAATGCTAACTTCATTTTTAAAGTAGGAACAATAAGCATTTTTCCTTGAAACATTTTCTTTACAGCATAATCAGCAACATAACTAGGGCTTATACCTTTAACAGTAAACGTACCATGAGCTACTTTATTAAAATTAGTATTCACCGGCCCAGGACATAATGCACTTATCTGAACTTTACTCTTGGCAACTCTTAATTCTTCATTAATAGCCATAGTTAATTTAGTAATATAATTTTTAGTAGCATAATAAGTGCTTAATCTAGGTCCTGCCATAAAGCCTGCACTACTACAAACATTTAAAATATATCCCCTATCTCTTTTAATAAAATCTTGTAAAAATAACTTTGTTAAAATATGATAAGCCTTAACATTTAAATCGATCATTTCTAATTCTCTATCTAAATCGGTTTTACTAAATTCGCCAAATAAACCAAAACCAGCATTATTAATTAAAATATCAATATTTTCCTCTTTTACTTTTTCATATAATTTATATACATTATCCGTTTTTAATAAATCTAAAGAAATAATTCTAACATTAACTTTAAGTTTATTTTTTAATTCTTTTAATTTTTCTTCATCCCTACTAGTTAAAATTAAATCATAACCTAAGGAAGCAAACTTTAAAGCCAAAGACTCTCCTATTCCACTTGAAGCTCCAGTTATTAAAACTTTCATTAGTTATCCTCCAATACACCTAAAATGGAAGGTAAAAAGTCTTTTTTACGACTAACTATTTTAGGAATAAATATTCCTTCTTCTATATTATCTAAACCAAAAGCTTCTTTCATAATAAATTCACTTTCTTTATTGTATAAAACGTAAGAACCTTGACGGATAATATCAGTAACAAATAAAGCCATTATTTTATACTTATCACTCATTTCATTTAATAATTCCACAAAGTTATCTAAATGATTAAAAATAAAATCCTTATCCATAGACATAACTTGGCCAATTCCTAAAGTTGTATCAAAAACATTATAAGATTTAAAGTCACTTAAAATAATTTCTTTTTCACTCATATCTGAAATGCTACTAGCGGCTTTAAACATTTCCAAACCATATTTATCAATATCAATTTTAGCAAGAGAAGCTAGTTTTACTGCCGAAAAACGATCTTCTTCAGTTGTAGTTGGTCCCGTCAAAAGTAAAGTATCCGAAAGAATCGCCGATAATAAAATACCTGCAATATTTTTAGGAATACTAACTTTATTTTCCATAAACATTTCGTAAATCATTGTCGCCGTACATCCTACAGGTTTACTTCGAAAATTGATAGGAATATTGGTATTAATAGCTCCTAAATTATGATGATCAATAATTTCCACAATATCAGCTTCTTCAATGCCATCAACACTTTGCATAAAATTATTATGATCTACCAAAATAACTTTTTGTTTTTCATAAGTGTTAGGACCAGTTAATCTTATTAAACCTAAACATTCTCCTTTATTATTTATTACAGGATAATTAGTATGATTTACTTTATGAGTCATTTGTTTAAAATCATTATAACAGTCTTCATTATTAACTGTAATAGGATTATGATTAGTATTTATACTTTTTATATAATTAGCTAATAAAATTTTATTACTAATTAAGTAAGAACCTAAAGAGGTTTCAATAATATTAACTTTATTAGCTTTAGCCTTTTTTAATAATTCGGGATCTATAGAACTATTAAAAGGTAAAATAATTAATTTAACTTTCGAAGCAATAGCATAATCCAATACCCGATATCTATCCCCTACAATTAATATATCATCAGGTTTTAGAAGAATAGTATCAAAAAAATCTTTAGATTTCATTCCTACAACCATAATATTACCTTTGATCGTTTCATCATAATTTGTAATAATTCTAGCTTCCAAAGTATTAACAATATTATCTATTGTCGTATCTATTTTTTCTTTATCCCCATTAATTAAATATTTAGCCAATTCCTTTAAAGTAACATAACCAGTCAATTTTTTATTTTCATTTACTAAAGGTATAGCAGTAATGTTATGTTTTTGCATTAATTTAAATGTTTCATCTATTGATGCATATTCATTAATATAAGCTTTATGGTCATATTTTACTTTTTTAATTCTCACTCTTACATCATTTAAATAACTAGGTACATCAATATTAAAATAATTTAAAACAAATTTTGTTTCTTTATTGATATTACCTAAAACTTTAGGTAAACATTTTTCCCCCAATTCATTTTTTAAATAAGCTAGCGCTATACTAGAACAAACACTATCAGTATCAGGATTTTTATGTCCAAATATGTATGTTGTCATATTACCACCCTTTCGTATTTTTATGCTAAGGAAAAAAATAATCGTATTCCTACGACTACTTTTTCATTTTCTTATTAATTTCAGTAGTATTTTTCCATATCATAATCATTATTAAAATACTTTCAAAAGAAAGTCTTAAAATTAAATTACCTAATATTAATACTAAAATAAAGCCAAAGAAATTAGTACCAATTAAAACAAAAGAATATAAGGTAATAAATATAGTTAAAATAACATAAAGAAGTTTTAATATATCTTCAATTAACATTTTTTTAAAATTGAAGAAATCTTTAAACCAATCTAAATATTTATTATTTGTCTTAACATCATTTTTTAAAAATAAAAAATAAAAGCATATTCCTCCAACTATAGCTAAAACTAAAGCAATAATTATCCAAATCGCGACATTTGTTATATTAGCCATATTAGTACTATTTTCATAATAATAAGGCATAAAAACTACTCCTTTCTTATTTTTATTATACCCTAAATTAATTATTTACGCAAAAAATTTGATTTAACTTTGCTTATTACTTTACGCGGAATATAAACCATTAGTAAATTAGCTTCCGTTTTTTCTAAGTTAACATCCACTATTTTAAATAAAGAATCACTATCTAATAAAAATTCTGTTAATTCTTCATGATATGTCAACTCACCATCTAATAAAGGTATTCCTTCCGAACATTCTTTGGGAATTACTATCGTTAATTTTATTGGTCCTCCATTAAAATAATTATCTAAAACTTTAAATTCATTAAAGGATGTACTCATAAATCCTAATTCATAAAAATATTTGCCTTTTAAAAATAATAAATCATTTAAACTATTAATGTTATAAGGATGAAAAGTATCTATTATAACCCGACGATAAACAGTAAAATTATAATCCATGCTTAAAGCTTTAGTAAAGGGTTCTTTAATTTTTTGAGAAAAGTAATTATATTTGGCACTTAAATCTTTAGTTAATTCACTAAAGTTTTTAGCATAATGCCAATTTTTTCTTAATATAGCATTAATTTTATCATGATTTATTCCCGTATAATATCTTAAATAACTTATTTCCGAATCAGTTAATCTTTTTTTCATAATTTGACTTTGCTCTTGCATTAACTTTAAATCATTAGAAAAATTTAAAATTTGTCTATTTAATACTTCTTCTACATATTCATCTAATTTAAGAATATCAAGAGTTTCTAATACTTGCTTTGTTTTAAGATTTTCGCCTTTTTCCATTTCTATCCCTTATTAAGTTTAACATATAAAGTTTTAAATATAAAGTTTTTTAACTTTATTCAAAAAAAAGGTGTAAATATTTTGAAATTATATTATCGAAAATTAAAATATTCTTGCTTATTTTAATTTTTATGTAATAATTAATTTAGGAGACTGAAGTTTGATATGATAAAAGGTAAAAAATTTAAACCATGGATGATTGGAATAATAATTTTAATTGTAATCATCGGAATAATTGGAGGCTTATTTCTATATTTTGTACTCTCTTATGTAGAAACAACATCTGCTTATCATAATGGAGTTTTTGAGATTAAATTACATGATTTGGGATCATCTCCTTATGACTGGGTATATGAATTGAATAAACAAAATATAGTTCATGTCCATCTTGATTATGATAATTCTAAGTGTCCTCCTAATGCTGATGGTTGTGGACCAGATTATGTATACACTATTACACCTTTAAAAAAAGGAAAAGTTACTTTAACTTTTAAAGCGAAAAGTTATATTAGCGAATATAAAAATAAAGTTAGTGAAATAATAGTTTATCGCATAACTGTAAATAGTGATTTAAGTATTAATGAAACGCATTATGAATTATTTTAATGATATAACTAATTAATTTTGATTAAATTTAAATAATAATTTTACTTTTACTAAAAAAATTACTGGGAAACATCGTTTCCTTATTTTATTTAAAGATTTTCGCCCTTTTCCATTTAATTCATTTTTAAATTTAAAAAATAAAGTTTTTTAATACTTCATTCTTTTTGAGAATATTATTTTCCTTATATAATCATTATTAAAGACTATTAATTTTTTGATTTTGTTATATAATATAAATAAAAGTTTTATAACGTTAGTAGCTTATAGAAAGGAATCGAAATGGAAAATATAAATACCTTAAATCCCATTTTTTATATCACAGATGATAATAAAAAATGCATAGAAGATATTGAAAAAAAACTAAGGTTACTTATTATTAATGAGGAAGATAAAAAGACAAAATTACGAGCTAAATCAAAAGTTAGATCCATTTATTCATCACTCGCAATTGAAGCCAATTCTTTATCACTAAAATCAATGGAAAATATTATTGAAAAAAAAACAATTTTAGGTAGTAGAAAAGAAATTCAAGAAGTTAAAAATGCTAATGAATTATACGAGCATATAAAAGAATATGATTGGAAAAGTGAAAATGATCTTTTAAAAGCCCATACCATATTGATGAAATATTTTGAAGATGATAATGGTTATTACAGGAATCATGGTGAGGGTGTAAAAAAAGGAAATAAAATAATTTATTCTGCGCCCCAATCTATATTGGTTCCTTCTTTAATGAAAAATTTATTTAAATTTATAAATGATAACGAAAAGAAAATTCATCCGCTAATATTATCCGCGATATTTCATTATTATTTTGTATATATTCATCCCTTTAGTGATGGCAATGGTAGAATTGCAAGATTTTGGATAACTCTAATATTAACTAATTGGAATTCAAAATTTGAATTTATCCCTATTGAAGAAGAAATATATTTAAGAAAAGAGGAATATTATGAATTAATTTCTCAATGTCATATTAATGGTAATGCAAATATATTTATCGATTTTTTATTAATATGTATTAATTCCTTACTAGAAAAAACTACCCAGAAAACTACCCAGACTATAAAATTAAGTAAAAACCAAATAAAAATTATTGAATTAATAAAAGAAAATTCTAAAATTACAAGAAATGAACTAGCAGATATTTTAAATATTACACCTGATGGTGTTAAATATAATCTAAAAAAATTAGTTTATTATAATATTATTGAAAGAATTGGGCCCGACAATGGTGGATATTGGCAAGTAAAATAAAAAAAATTAAATTTTTATAATAAGGAAGAAGGGATATAAAATGTTTGAGTTAGTATCAAATTATAAACCTAGTGGCGACCAACCGGAGGCTATTAAAGAATTAGTTGAAGGTATCAAAAATGGGAAAAAAGAACAAGTTTTACTGGGGGCAACCGGTACTGGTAAAACTTTTACCATAGCAAATGTCATAAAAGAAGTAAATAAACCAACTTTAGTTTTAGCCCATAATAAAACTCTCGCGGGTCAGCTTTATGCTGAGTTTAAAGAGCTGTTTCCCAATAATCATGTGGAATATTTTGTTTCTTATTATGATTATTTTCAACCAGAAGCTTATGTCCCTAGCAGTGATACTTACATTGAAAAAGATGCCTCAATTAATGACGAAATAGATGAATTAAGACATGCAGCTACTTCAGCATTAATAAATTATCAAGATGTAATAGTCGTCGCTTCAGTATCTTGTATCTATGGTATTGGAGAAAAAGAAGAATATAAAAATAATATGTTAATTTTAAATATTAATGATCATATGAAAAGAAATGATATTTTAAATAAGTTAATTGACATGACTTATGAACGAAATGATTTAGATTTTCATCGTGGTTGTTTTCGCGTTCGAGGCAATAACATAGATATTGTTCCAGTCAATGAAAGAGCTAAAGGAATTAGAATAACTTTAGAAGATGATACAATTGAATCCATATTTTTATTCGATCCTTTAACAGGAGAAGTTACCAATAGTAAAAAAAGTATTACCATAAGTCCTGCCAGTCATTTTGTAACCAGTAAAGAAAAATTAGATATAGCAATTGAAAGAATTGAAAATGAATTAAAGGATCGTTTGGAAGAATTAAAAAGTCAAAACAAATTTATTGAAGAACAAAGGTTAAGAGAACGAACTAATTATGATATTGAAATGTTAAAAGAAACAGGATATTGTAATGGTGTAGAAAATTATAGTCAACATTTAGCCTTAAGAAAAGATGGGGAAACACCTAGCTGTTTAATCGATTTTTTTCCTAAAGATTTTTTACTTATAGTTGATGAATCTCATGTAACTTTACCTCAAGTAAGGGGTATGTATAATGGGGATAGAATGCGAAAACAAACTTTAGTAGATTATGGATTTCGCTTGCCATGTGCTTTAAATAATCGTCCTTTAAAATATGAAGAATTTGAAAGTAAAATTAATCAAGCTATTTATGTATCGGCAACACCTGGAGAATATGAATTAGAAAAAACCAATAATACATATGTAGAGCAAATTATTCGACCAACTGGTTTATTGGATCCGATTATTAAAGTTAAACCAACTTTAGGTCAAATAGATGACATTATTAATGAAATTAAAATACGAAAAGAAAAAAATGAAAGAGTTTTAATCACTACTTTAACTATTCGAATGAGTGAAGAATTAACAAATTATTTAAAAGAATTAAATATTAAAGTAGCTTACTTACATAGTGAAATTAAAACTTTAGAACGTTTAAAAATAATTCACGATTTAAGATGTGGAATATATGACTGTATAGTAGGAATTAATTTACTTCGGGAAGGATTAGATATACCAGAAGTAAGTTTAATTTGTATATTAGATGCTGATAAGCAAGGTTTTCTTAGAAGTACTCGTAGTTTAATTCAAACAATAGGACGTTGTGCCCGAAATAGTAATGGCGAAGTTATTATGTATGCTGATACAATTAGTGACAGTATGGATGAAGCAATTAAAGAAACCTTAAGAAGAAGAACAATTCAAGAAAAATATAATAAGGTTCATAATATCATACCCCAAACTATTAAAAAAGATATTAAAGAAGTAATTTCTAATGAAGTAGATCAAAAAGAAATAAAACCTAAAATGAAAAAAGCTGACAAACAAAAATTATTAATTCAAGTTGAAGAAGAAATGAAAGAAGCTGCGAGAGCATTAGACTTTGAACGAGCTATGGAATTAAGAGATATTTATTTTGAACTTAAAGAAAAATAAGCAAATACAATTTACAAATTTGTATTTGCTTTTAATATTGTTTTGCCGGAACTTAAAACTTTTATATTTTTATAAAGATAATTCCAAAAATTAGCTTTTTCTATATTCTTTTCTACAGTAATGGGAACCTCATCAATTATATTACCTTCATTATCAATTATTTCAGCAGTACCTACAATATCTCCTCTATTAACTGGAGCTTTTATTTTATCAATTTTTAAATTAAAAGTATATTTTTTTACTTCATCTGTATTTTTTAATAATTCCGTAGCATCATTTACTAATACAATATTGGTATAATCAATTTTACCTCTTTCTACTTTTACTTTTCCTAAAATATCAGTGTTTTTTTTAATTGTATTTATTTTATAAGTATTAAATCCATAATTAAGTAATTTTACCGTATCACTACTACGATTTTCAGTAGTATCCTCTCCCATAACCACACTTATTAATCTTAAATCATTCTTTTTCGCCGTAGCCGTAAGGCAATAACCAGCATTAGAAGTAAATCCTGTTTTTAAGCCATCTACGCCTTCATAAAAACGAACTAATTTATTAGTATTTACTAACCACGTTTTCGAACCATCATACTTATCTAAATATTCTTCATAAATACTAGTGAATTCTAAAATTTTAGGATGTTTTAATAAATTTAAAGCAATAGTTGCCATATCTCGAGCTGTTGATACATGCCCTTCTGTATCTAACCCATGAGCATTTAAAAATACAGTATTATTAGCTCCTATTTCTTTCAATCTTTTATTTATTAAATCTACGAATGCCTGCTCACTACCAGCAATTTTTTCGGCCATGGCTACTACAGCATCGTTACCACTGGCAATAGCAATTCCTTTAAGCAATTGTTCTACCGTATAAACTTCGCCTGCTTCCAAAAAAATTTGACTACCTCCCATATTCGCTGCACTTTCACTAATAGTAACTTTATCTTCAAATTTTAATTTACCACTATCTATATATTCCATTATAATTAACATACTAGCAAGTTTAGTCATCGAAGCTGGAGGTAGTTTTTCATCGGCATTTTTCTCATATAAAACTTTACCCGTGGAAGCATCAATTAAAATAGCACTTTTCGCAGTAGGAGCAAAATCTTCTTCAGCCTTAACTATCCCTATAATTAAAAAGAAAGAAAATATAAATATTAAAACTTTTTTCATAAAAACCACACATTCCTTTCACTTCGTTCAAGGCACACATAGTCTTGAAAAGATTATTTTTCAGACTAACCTCTATTAATTTTTATGAAATATTTTCAATATTATTACTTTCTTTATTTATTTCTTCTAGATCAATTATTAGTCTTTTTTCTTTACCTATACAGGTTATTAAAGTAAGCATTTTTGGCTGGTTATTAAAAGTTAATATATAATCTTTTTTTTCTTCTTCTTTAATAAATATTACTTTATATGTATATATAGTATTATTATAAATTAATTTAACAATATCATTTAAAGCTAATTTATTTAATTTTCGAAAGTAAGAAATATAACTATTGCCAGAATGCGCTGCTAGAAAAATATGATAATTATCATCTGAAAATAAAGTTGATTCTTTTAATAATTCTATATTTTTCTTAACTGTATTTTTAGAAGAATCTAAATTGTAGATTTTTCTCTGTAAACCAATTTTAGGGATTATTAATTGCATTAAATATTCTTCATCTATTTCTTTTTGATAATAACTATCATAATTATAATTATTATTAATCTTATTATTTTCTATTTTACCACTATAACTACTACCATTTAAAAGAACAATAATAATTAATAATAAACTACTTTTTAGAATTTTTCTTTTTAAAGGCATAACCTATTAACCCTAAAGCTGGAATAAAATCATAATTACCTGTTAAATATGTATCTGGAACATAAACTTTTAAAGGATTATTTAAATACGTACAATCAATTACTTCTTCGTTTTCCTTGATTTCAAAATATATTTTTTCCATATTTAATTCATAACCTTCAATAGTTTCTTTTTCTATTAAATAATATTTTCCAATTGGTAAAACTAATTCTAAAAAACCAAATTCATTAGTTATTCCTGTATATATTAATTCATCATTATTATTAAATATTTGAAAAGTAACCCCAGATAATGGTTCTTTCGTAACACTATCCAATTTTAATATTTTTAGTTTACCCTGTTTTTGCATATTAGTGACATAGACTTTTTCATAAACTATGCTAGTATATTGATCTTTATATTTTAATTCGATATCTATTTTTTCGTTACTTAAATTATAAGAATTATCATTTTTTATTTCTTTAAGATAATATTTTCCTAAGTATAAATTTTCTACTTTAAAGTAACCTTCTTTATCAGTATAATAATAGCCAATTAAATCATCTTTGTTATAAATTTTAGTACCTGTTCCATCATAAATATCGGTAGCAGCATATAAACCAAACATTACATTAGCCAAATTTTTTACTTTTTCAACTAATTCATTATCTTCATATTCTAAATATTTTCCTTTTTTATAGACTTCAATTACTCCCCTAACAGGATCATTTTTAAATTTTATTTCAATAATTTTTCCATAAGTATTATCGTATATAAAATCACTATTTTCATCAATAGTAAATTTTATTTTTTCTTTATTCCAAGTATAGCCTAACATTGGCTCATCAACTTCTTCCAGTCGATATTTTCCTTTTTCTAATGGTTCGGGCAATATTAATATTCCTTCCGCATTAGTTTCAAATACATCAATGATTGAAGCATCAGGATAACTAATTTTTTGCTCTACATATTTTTTATTAATTAAATCATATATTTTAAATTTAATATGAGCAAACATTACATTTTTCCCCGTTTTACTATCTATTTTTATTATTTTCAAATAAGCAGATATTATTTCATCCGCAAAAACTTTAGTTTCTTTTCCACTTTCTTCAACCTTAAAATAATAATCATTCAATTTCTCATAACCTTCCGTTGTCGATAATTGTTTTAATACATATTCACCATATGGTAAAGTAAATTCTATTTTTCCTTCGTTATCTGTTCTTTTTTCCATTATTAGATTATCCTCCAAATCATATATTCCAAATAAAACATTTGCCTCAGGCATTTGCATACCTGTTTTCTTATTAGCTAAAATTTTAATAAATGTAAACTCTCTTTTTTTAATAGGTTCTTTAACCTTAACTTCCACATTAGCAGCACTATTTATTTCTACGCGATAAATTGTCTCATCTAATTCATAACCTTCACTCGGAGATATTTCTTTAACAAAATAAGTTCCTATATCTAGATTTTCCAAACTTTCCGCATGGCCAAATTCATCAGTTATTAATTGACTTATTAATTTATCTTCTTCATCATAAATTCCATAAACTGCTCCCTTTAAAGAAGCCTTTCCTTGAGCTTTATTAGTATCCGTGTCTTTATCTACCTTATTAAGGGTAATTTTTCCTCCCTTAGCAACAACATTAATCTTAAATCTTGTTAAAAAACCATCACCAGCTCCTATTAAATCTTGATAGTCATCATCATGAAAAATAATAAAATCTCGATTATAATATTTTTTCCGAATAAATGTAATTTCAAAATTTCCTTGCTTATTGGTATTAATTTTTAATTCATTTCCCTTAATGCTTGCAATATTAAAAGGATCATTTTCAATTTCAAATTCATTCAAAACTTCATTTGTATCGGTTAAGGAAAAATCTTTTCCTACTTCAACATATTCTGTATTAGAACTAAATGAAGGAACTTTTTTATGTTTTTCTACTAAAGATAAAATATCATTTCTCTCATCATCTATATCTACTTCTTTAGTTCTATCAGCATCACTATAAATTGTTACTTTCGTATTATTACCTAATACTCTTTCCCAAATTAATGCTTGCGTAGCCACTCGATATAATAAACTAGCATGATTTTTATAATCCAAACCATAATAAGCATATAAAACAATATCTTGCCGGACATCTATAGGTAAACTGGATTTTTCCCATTGAATAGCTTCCCCATAATTTACTCCGGGGGCTACTCCAGGTTCTATACAATATCCCGCATGGTGGTTAATAGAAAATCTTTTTATAGTTCCTTTATAAGTATTATTTAAATCATCAATTCTACTATAAAAATAACCAGATTCATCATAACTTAATTTATAAGTTTCTGCTTTTATATTTATCCTAAATAAAAAAGTCATTAAAACAATAACAAAAATAATTATTTTTTTCATTTTAACTTTCCTTTCTTTTAAAATTTAAATTGCAATATAATTTTTTATATTATCAAAAATAGTATCACCTATTCCTTTAACCTTTTTTAAATCTTCAATACTTTTAAATAATCCATAATTTTCGCGATACGAAATAATTGCCTTAGCTTTAGCCTCACCTATTCCGGGTAATGTAACTAGTTCATTAATGGTTGCTTTATTAATATTAATTAAAGAATTATTCTCATTTTCAATTTTAAATTTATCTGTTACTATAAGGCTATACCCTGCCTTTAAACATTTACTCATATCAAAACTATTTATATAACAAATATCCATATCATTATTGTTTAAATTGGAAAACTCATTTTTAGTAAATACATAAATAGTCATCTCTGGACTAACCTTTTTACTTAAATTAATATTATCTAAATAAGCATCATTATTTAAAACAGCTTCAGTTAATAAATCATTTATTACTGTTTCATTCTCGGCCTCATATAATCCGGGATTCGTTACTGCCCCTTTTATAGCTACTTTAAACGTTTTAGCATTATCAATATTATCATTATTATTAACAATTAATTCAGATTCTTCTTGACTATTTTCTTTAACTTTAAAAAAACCTAAAGATTCAATTAAAAGAATAATAATTAAGCCTAAACTTATTATAAATTGATGAAACCGCTGCCAAGAAAAATGCATTTAATCCCTCCTTTCATCTATATATCTTACGAATTTTTTTAATTTTCCTTTTTTTTAGACAAAAAAAAGATAATATTTCTATTATCCGCATAAAATTTATTTTATTAATTTCTCTAATTCTTGCTTTAAAATATTTAAATCATCTATTTTTAATAATTCTTTTAGCCTTTCATTAGTTTTTAATATTTGTAATTCATTTTCTAATTTAGTTAATTTTTGTTCAGTTGTTTTAATAGAAGAACCAATAAAACTTTTAGATACTTGCATTAAATCGGCAATTTCTTGCATTGTTAAATTTTCATCATAGTAAAGGGAAAAAATTTTTCTTTTATTTTCTGTGATTAAAAAATCATAAATATCTAATAATAAACTATAATAAACAAATTTTTCCATTACATCATATCCTTAAACAAGCCATAAATATATTCTTCTATATCAAAAGGAATTAAATCTTCCATTGTTTCCCCAAGTCCTACAAATTTAACTGGTATATTAACACTTTCTTTAATAGCTAAAACTATTCCCCCTTTCGCGGTTCCATCTAATTTAGTTAAAACAATACCCGTTATATTAGTTATTTCTTTAAAGGCTTGAGCTTGCATAATACCATTTTGCCCAGTTGCAGCATCAATTACTAATAAAGTTTCATGAGGGGCATCAGGAATTATTGTACCAATTACTTTATTTATTTTCTCTAACTCTTGCATTAAATTAACTTTATTTTGAAGTCTTCCCGCCGTATCAATGAAAACAATATCGGCATTCTTTTCTTTAGCCAGTTTTAACCCATCATATACGACACTTGCTGGATCACTATTTTCTTTACCATAAAATAAAGAATCTGTTCTTTCCGCCCAAATTTTTAATTGTTCTACGGCCCCCGCTCTAAATGTATCACCGGCGATTAACATTATTCTTTTTCCTTCTTTTTGATATTTATGGGCTAATTTGGCAATTGTTGTCGTTTTACCTACACCATTAACCCCTACCATTAAAATTACAGTTGGCCCATTTTCCGCCATAGTAATTTTATCCGTAATGCTTTCATTTTCAACATAAATAATAAAAAGTTCATCCACTATAACTTCTTGTAATTCTTGAGGATTAGTTATATTTTCTTGTTTTACTCTTTTTCTTAACCGATCCATAAAATTCATAACAGTATTTACTCCAATATCAGCCATAATTAAAATATTTTCCAATTCTTCAAAATATTCTTCAGACACTTTATGATATTTAATACCTAAAAGGTTTAACTGATTAACAAAATTAGCCCGTGTTTTTTTTAATCCTTCATCATACTTTTTAGTTACTTCTTTTTCTTCTTGTTCTTTAACTTTAATAATATTTTTTAATTTGGCAAATAATCCCATACATTCTCCTTTTTAAATGTTAATACTTAACACTAATAATATATCAAAAACTAGACAAATTAGCAATTTTTTGCTATAATTATTTTTAAGTTTAAAGCTTTTATTTTTAGAAAGAAGGAAAAAATTTAATGAATACGAAAATTGCAACCCAAATTGTGGCTTTAGGTGGTTTAGGTGAAGTTGGAAAAAATATGTATATTATCGAACATGATAAGGAAATAATCATTATTGATGCTGGTGTAATGTTTCCCGAAGATAACTTACTTGGCGTTGATTATGTTATTCAAGATGTTACATATTTAAAGAAAAATGAAGATAAAATTAAAGGTTTATTTATTACCCACGGACATGAAGATCATATTGGAGGTATTCCTTTCTTACTACAGTCAGTTAATATTCCTAAAATATATGCTCCCAAAATAGCTAAAGATTTAATTGAAAAAAAATTGGTAGAAAGAAACATTAAATATGATAATTATGAAATAATTACTCCTGATTTAGTTGTAAATACCAAATTTTTTAAAGTGGAGTTTGTTAATACTACTCACTCTATTCCTGACAGTTTTGCTTTAAAAATAACTACCCCAAATGGCATAATTTTTGAAACAGGTGACTTTAAATTTGATTTGACTCCTATTGGACCAATGGCTAATATTCATAAAATGGCTGAAGCTGGTAATGAAGGTGTTACTTTACTATTAAGTGATTCCACAAATGCATTATCCGAAGGATATTCTAAAAGTGAATCAGCCGTAGATGAAATGTTAAACGATATTATTGCCAAACATTATGGCCGAGTTATTATCGCTACTTTTGCCTCCAATATCTATCGGGTTAAACATATCGCTGAAACTTGCAAAAAATATAATCGAAAAATTGTTGTATTTGGTCGAAGTATGGAAAATAGTGTTGAACTAGCTTTAAATAATAATTTAATTAATGATAAATCTTTATTTATTGATGCTAATCAAGCTAAAAGTTTAAAAAGAAATGAGATTTGTATTTTATGTACTGGTAGTCAAGGAGAACCTTTGGCCGCTTTATCACGAATTGCCAATGGACAACACCGACAAATATCTTTACTTAACGACGATTTAGTTATCTTTTCTTCTAGTCCTATTCCAGGTAATGCCGAAAGTATTAATCGAATTATTAATAAATTATATTTAAAAGGCGTTAGAGTTTATACTAATACTGAGTTTTCCGATATCCATACGTCTGGTCATGCCAAAGAAGAAGAGTTAAAATGGATGCTAAGATTAATAAAACCTAAATATTTTATGCCTATGCATGGTGAATATAGAATGTTAAAACAACATAGTGAAATAGGAAAATTATGTGGTATTCCCGAAGAAAATATATTTATTTGTTCTAATGGTGACTGTTTAGAAATACTAGATGGTGAAGTTAGAAAAGGAGGAAAAGTTACCGCGGGTGATGTTTATGTTGATGGCTCTCGAGTTGGCGATATTGGTTCTAATGTTATAAAGGATCGAAAGCTTATGAGCCAAGATGGTATTTTAATAACTATTTTAAATATTAATACTCTTCAAAGAAAGTTACTACTTAAACCTAATGTTACCGCGCGAGGATTTGTCTTAGTTAATGAAAATCAAGAACTAATTCAAAAAATTGAACATAAAATTGCCGATATAACTAATGAATTTTTATTAAAAAATCCTTATAATTATACCGATTTAAAAAATCAAATTATTCTTGAATTACTTCCTTTTATTAATAGTTTAACCGGTCGAAAACCAATTATTTTACCAGTTATCATGGAAGTTAATCAATCAGCTTAAAAAAGAAATTTATTTTCTTTTTTTATTTTAAGAAAAATGAGAGCTTTAAAGCTCTCAACTATCTTCATCACAATTTAAACAGACAATTTTTTTATTTTTTTCTACTAATAATTCTTTACATTTAGGACATTTCTCACCTGTAGGTTTATACCATAAAGCATAAGTACATTTTGGATAATTACTACAACCATAAAAAATTTTTCCTTTTTTACTTTTACGTTCAATAATTTTTCCCTTACATTTTGGACAATCACATATTTCTATTATATCTTTCTTTTCTTTTTTTACATACTTACATTCTGGATAATTACTACAAGCAATAAATTCACCATATTTACTTTTCCGATAAACTAAAGTACCACCACATTCTGGACATATTTCCCCTGTTGATTCAGGAGCTTTCTTTTCCATTTCGTGAAAAGCTTTGTCAACTAAAGGTTCAAATTCTGCATAAAAATCTTTTAATACTTTAATATTATCTTTTTTAGCTTCAGCAATATCATCTAAATCTTGTTCCATTTGAGCTGTATATTTAACATTAACAATATTTGAAAAAAATTCTTGTAATTTATCTGTTGTTTCATATCCAATCGCGGTCGGTTCAAACTTTTTATCTACCAAAGTAACATATTCGCGATCCTTTATCGTTTGAATAATAGTAGCATAAGTACTAGGGCGACCAATACCTAAACTTTCCAATTCTTTAATAAGACTACTTTCTGTATAACGTGCTGATGGTTTAGTAAAATGTTGAGTTTTAGTAATATCATCGGCAGTTAATATATCAGATTTATAATTTTTTAAATCAGGTAATAAAACATCTTCATTATCTTCATATTCACCATAAACTTTTAAATAACCATCAAAAGTTAAGACACTTCCCGTTGCTTTAAAAGAATAATCGTTATTATCTAATATAACAGTTGTAGCTAATGTTTTAGCATCATGCATCAAAGAAGCTAAAGCTCTTACATAAATTAATTTATATAATTTATATTCATCACTAGATAAATAAGCTTTCATCTCTTCAGGAGTTCGATTAATACTTGTAGGTCTAATCCCTTCATGAGCATCTTGAACGTTTTCCGTTTTTTTAGCTTTCTTTACATATCCAATGTATTCTTCTCCATATTTGCCTTTAATATAACCAAAAGTACTTTTTACAAATTCATCAGAAAGTCTAACACTATCAGTACGCATATAAGTTATTAAACCAACTGTTTCACTTCCAATATCGATACCTTCATATAATTTTTGCGCTATTTTCATTGTTTTAGAAGCCGCGAAATTTAATTTTGAAGAAGCTAATTGTTGTAAAGTACTTGTTCGAAATACTTCTTTACTACTTTTATTTTTTTCTTTTTCTTCAACACTAGCAATTCGAAATGACTTACTTAAAACATCTAATATTTTATTAGCGCTAACTTCATCAGGTATTTCGATATCTTTACCCTTATATTTTTCTAAAGTTGCTTTAAAAGTGTTAAAATCAGCTTCTATGGTCCAATATTCTTTAGGAACAAAAGCTTTAATTTCTCTTTCTCGATCAACAATTAATTTTAAAGCAACACTTTGCACTCTCCCAGCACTTTTACCCGCGGTTTTACTTTGCATTAACCGGCTTAAACGAAAACCAATAATGCGATCTAAAATTCTTCTTGTTTCGCCACTTTTAACTAAATCCATATCTATTTTTCGAGGATTATCCATGGATTTTAAAACAACATCTTTAGTTATTTCATTAAATACTACTCTTTTATATTTTTCATCAGGAATCTTTGCTTCATCATAAATATGCCAAGATATAGTTTCCCCTTCTCGATCTGGATCAGTTGCTAAATAAATAGTATCAGCACTATCTATCATTTTCTTTAAGTAAAGAACATCTTTTTTCTTTTCTTTAATAACAGTATATTTAGGTTTAAAATCATTTTCAATATCTACTCCTAAAGAATATTTTCCTGATTTTGATAAATCCCGAATATGACCCTTACTAGATATAACATTATATTTACTACCTAAATACTTCTCAATAGTTTTACATTTTGCTGGTGATTCCACAATCACTAGATTTTTCATTTTTCCTCCTATTCGGCATCTGCCAATATTTGTTCTTTTTCTTCTTCTATTTTATTTTGAGCATTTATTAAGGCTTCATCTAAATATTTAAAATAATTATTTTGAATTATTAAACTACTCATTTGAGTTTTTAAATTTATTTTACTGTTAATATCTTTTATTTCATCCATCGTATATTCTTTATCGGTATAATATTTTATGTTTCCATTAGAGGCATTATAATATGCTAATTCATTTTTCCAAGAACCATCCGCATAAATAACTCGTGATTCATATTCATCGCTTAAAATATCACTACCCATATAATACCTTGGATCATAATTTAAATTAAATAAATTTGCAATAGTAGGAGTTAGATTAATAAATGAGGTATATTGTTTAAATTCTTTAGCCTCCATTTCACTATTATAAATGATGAATGGCGTTCTTTCAACCTCATAATCACTTAAATCATAATCTAGTACATAATTTAAGGTATCATTTTTAAGACCATAAGGGTAATGATCCCCAAATAAAGCAATAACTGTATCTTCTAAAATGCCGGCTTCTTCTAATTTTTCTAAAAGAACACCTAAAGCATTATCCAAAGTTTTAAGCTTAGACATATATCTTTTTAAATCTGTAGGATAATCCTTGTCGGAAAAAAGATAAGTGTATTTATCTCCTTCAATTGAAGGAACGGAATAAGGTTGATGACTTGAAACACTAGTTAACCATAACATAAATGGTTTATCAGTATTTTCTAAAGTAATATCCATCGCTACATTTAAAAAGTCTTCATCACTAGCCCAATTTCGATATTCATTAGAATATTCTATTCCTAAATCTTCAACACCATAATATTTTTGACTACCTAAGTTTTTATGAATAGTTCTCCGATAGTAATAAGCTTCCGTATAATCATGCATACTCATTGTGCGATAATCCGCGGCATTAAATAAATTAAAAATGGAACTGCTATAAGTATTATTTTTATATTTATTAGCCGTACAATTATTATAAATAGAGTATAAACCAGTCATAGCACTAAATTCATTATTCCCAGTTGAACACGAATTACGCGGAGAATAATTATTTTTAAAAGCCCATCCTTCCGTATACATTTTATAAAAATTAGGATAATATTCTTCATTAATAAATATTTCATTAACACTTTCCATCATAATAACAATTAAGTTTTTACCTTCAAACATTCCCGTATAATCATTATAATTAGAAATATTTTGATTAATCAAATAATTACTAATATTTTGTAGTGTCTTATTAGTCTCATCATCGATAACTCTTTCCCATAAAGTATCATCAATAATTCTATCAGTTACTTTATCATTTTCTTCAATTACAAAATCAATAGTTTCATCAACATCGATTAAAGCACTTTTAATATCTAATATTCCATAGGCTAAAATACCAAATTCATTGACAACAATACTCGGAACATTAGGATTTTTAAATAAATCTAAATTAGAAACTGTTTGTAATTCATTTTGCATAAATTTGACTTTTAAAGTACTATAATACCCAAGAGATAAAGTAATCAAACATATAAAAGTTGCAAGTATTCTAATAGGATACTCATATTTACTTCTCTTTTTTAATAAAAAAATTTTTTCTTCTTTAATTTTAGGAC
Source organism: uncultured Bacilli bacterium (assembly GCA_947628585.1). GTDB lineage: Bacteria > Bacillota_I > Bacilli_A > RF39 > UBA660 > Onthocola_B. The sequence goes on from CANRAL010000004.1 coordinate 42,201, forward strand.
TTTTTATCTTTAATATTAGATAAGTTAATAATAACCCAATAAAAGGAATAAATATTAAATAATATCTTGGTAAAAAAGATGCTAAAAATTCTCTTACATAATCAATTACTGCTCCCAATTGACTAGAAGTATTAAAGGACATATAAACACCAATAAAATTATTAAATCCCATTTGTAAAAAAGCATAAATTGTAAATAAAAAACAAAATACAATTAAACCAATTTTTTGAATAGTCTTATTAAACCAAGATAAAAGAAAACTAATTACCAAGGAAATAATACTATAACCTAAAATAACTCTAATAAGCGAATAATCGAATATTTCAATATTACTAGCATATCGAAATATAAATTCAATCATTAATGTAAATATAAATATAATTAAAAAATTTTTAAGTACTTTACTATTATTTAATTTTTTCATTTTTTAATCTCCCCATAATTTACGAATTTTATTATTTTCATATTCATTAGCTATGTCAGAATATAAATCTTCGGCATCTAATAATAAATCATTTATTTTTTGAGACAAAATCACTTTTTTCTCATACTGTCTCGTTTTATTTAATAATTGTAAAGCTTTTTTTAATTTTTTTATTGCTTCAATTAATTCATTTAATTCTTCAGCATTAACAATATCTTGATTAACTATTTTAATTAGTTCTTGAAGTTCCATATCTAAATAAAAACTTTCGACCATTCCTTCGGCTTCATTACGAACCGCAACTATTTCTTGATCTAATTCCTTATCTAAATTATTTCTTTTATTAATTCGTTCTTCTATTTTACCAACTTTTTTCGAAAAAGAATTTTTAATTAATAATAAGTTTCCTTTTTCATTAAGTAAATTTTCTTTTGATTCATTTTTTATTAAAGTAACTACTTTTAAGCGAAAATTTTTAGAAAATGCCATTAAACTAGATACGGCTAAAGAAGATAAAACTAGGCTATTTATAAAAAAGGCCATTAAAGACGTTGGGAACAAAGCAATATTACCAATTATAATAAAGGAAAGACTACCATAAAAAAAGATAGTGCCTTTAATTGGAAAATCATTTAATGCTTGTAATTTATCATCGATTTTAAGAATTTTATCGTCAATTTCTCCCATATTTTCTAAACATTCTTTTTCTAATTTATCTAAGGTTAAGTTGCCACTGGCTTCATTATTATCAATATTTTTAATTTTATTTTCATAATCTCTTATTTCTGTCTTAATTTTATTTTGTTTTGACATTTTTATTCCTACTTTCTAATTCTTTTACAGGTTTATAACTAAATCTATAATTATCTAATATACCATATTTTTGCATATTTTCAAGGTGTTTTTTTGTAGGATACCCTTTATGTTTGGCAAATTCATACATTGGATATTTTTGATCAAGCTCATACATTATACTATCACGAGTAACTTTAGCTATAACACTAGCAGCCGCAATAGATAAGCTTAAAGCATCACCATGGATAATATCAATAACATTTTCTCTAGTTGGTAATTTCATCGCATCAGTTAAAATATATTCGGGCTTTACTTTTAAATTATCCAAGGCAATATTCATAGCTAAACGAGAAGCTTCTAAAATGTTTATTTCATCAATCGTCTTAGCATCAACTATCCCTACTCCATAACTTATAGCTTCTTTTTTAATAATTTCAAAAAATTTATTTCTTTGTTTTTCACTTAATTTTTTTGAATCGTTTAGACCTTTTAAAGAATAATTAACTGGCAATATCACAGCTGCCGCGACTACAGGTCCTACTAAAGGTCCTCGCCCTGCTTCATCTACCCCAGCAATTAAAGTAATACCTTTTTTATATAATTTTTCTTCATATTCTAGCATATTCATCTTGATCTAATGTTACTCCTTTAATTTTTCCACTCACTAAATCATTATAAATCTTTAAAGCTACTTTTTCCATATCAACTTCATTATTTTTCTTATATCCCATTTTTTCCCCAAGAAAAATTAAAACATCTGCTGTTTCTAAGCTTTTAGCAACTTGATAATTAGTTTCTAAAATATGAGGATAATATTTTCGGTAAAAATCAATTAAATAATACGCAATATCTAATATATCTAGAACTTCACTTTTTATGGCTGCCGTAGCTGCTAAATTTAAAGCTACCCTTTCATCATCTAATTTTGGCCAAAGAATACCTGGAGTATCCATGAGTAATAAATTATTGGCCGTTTTTAACCAATTTACATCTTTAGTAATACCTGGTTTATTTCCTACATTTGCCACTTTTTTACCCACCAATTTATTTATAAGAGTACTTTTACCAACATTAGGTATACCAATTACAAGAGCCTTTATTTCCTTTTTCTTTAAACCTTTTTCTAATCTACTTTTTTGAATATCCATTGTTAATTTATTAGTCATATTAATTAATGCTTTATAATCATTATTATTGGTTAAATCCATAACTAAAACGGGAATGCCTTTATTTTCATAATATTTAACCCATTTATTTGTAATATAAATATCACATAAATCTTTTTTAGTCATAATTAAAATTCGAGGCTTATTTTTAATTATTTCTTCAATATCTTTATTCTTTGAAGAATAAGGAATTCGCGCATCGATTATTTCATATATTATATCAATTAAATTAATATTTTCTATTATTTGTCTTTTGGTTTTAGCCATATGACCAGGATACCAATTGATTACACTTTTATGCAACCACTGTTCTTCACTATTATTACTCATTTTAATCACTCACTTTTTCTTCTATTTTCTTTGTTTCATCTATATATTTATAATTTAAACTGTTGCTTTTAGATATAGCGGATTTTTTAGTTTCTTTTTCATATAAGTCCTTTGCTCCTTTGGCAACTCCTCCACCACGCTTTGCTACATTTAGATTTTCTTTTAATCCTTTTGGATGTTCTTCTCTTGCAATATCCCTTGTTGCTATTTCACCAATATTTGTTAGAGCAACTTCAATATCAGTCATATTATCTCTCAACGATTCTTTTCTGAGACCTTTTAATTTTTTATATTCAGACGCAGTCATATTTGACCAACCTTTATATATTTCGTTAGTTAAAAGAGCATATTCTAATGGTTTAGTAATTCCCCCTTCTTTCCATACATCGGTAAGTTTAAATCGATCTACAATTCCATTTAACCTTGCCTTTATCCATTCATCATTATATCCTTTTTTTCGATAATATTCTACTGCTCTATTAACTGCAACTTCAGGATCAAACACCTCATCAATTCTTTCACTTCCTAAATTTGCCAACCACATTTTAAAAGGCTCTGCCTTTGGACTAGGAATTGACTCAATTAATCTGAATACATTTTTTGTTTCTAACATATCTGTATTTCGCATTTTACCATCTTTTGATTTTAATTTGAAAGTGTCACAATTTGTGACGGTTTCATTTCCCTCTTGAACCATTCTAGATTTTAAAGTTCTCCAATAATGAGATGGATCTTTACTTTCGGTTAATGCACCTATAACATCAACAACACTAAAGTAATATTCTTCTTTTTCACTATCCCAAATACTTCTTATTTCTTTACCATCAAAAAGATTTGAAATTGTTTCTAATTTGTTATTCAAAATGGTCACCTACTTTCTTATTTTTATTAAGGGTTACAATTCCGTAATCACCTCTCTAATTCTTAACATAATTTATACTAAATTTATTATATTTTTAATAATTTTCACCAAATTTTAATGAAAATGTGTAAGATTAAATGTAATGAAAAGTCTTTATTTATAAGGGTTTATAACGGGGTTGCAATAAATCGTAATCAACCAATTGATTACACTTTTATTAAGAACATTATTATTATTCATTTTTATCACCACAACTTTTACTTTCTTCTACTAATAAATCAAAATCTGATTTATATAATTTATCTTGTTTAACTCTATATTTTTCAAATTCTGTTAATGCTTTATCACAAGCAATTTCATGTGATATTTTTCCAGCATCTTTTAAAATATCTCTATCATCTGCAAGTAAGAATTTATCTATTCTTGTCGCCCAATCTTCCATTGTCATTGGAATATGTCTTCTTGCTCTATTTTCTGCAATTTCTAAAAATGCACTAACAATTACTTCTAAATCTTTAATTTCTTCTTCAGATAAATAATTTTTAGCAATAATAACATCTGATTCCATTATTTTGCCATTGGGAGAATTTTTCCATGATGTTAAACCCATATGTTCTTTATTCGCATTTACTCTATCATATATTATTTCAGCTGCTGTTTGATGAGAAACTGCATAATGCATTTTGTTTTGAACCTTTTTAAAAAAGTCAATAGAAATAGGAGATTTAGGGTCATAATCAATGCTTGTTGCATATATATCCGTTACTTTTTGATAAAATCTTCTTTCAGATAATCTTATTTCTCTTATTTCTTCAAGTAACTTTTCAAAATAATCTTTATCAATAAATGAGCCGTTTTTCATTCTTTCTTTATCTAATACATAACCTTGAATCGTAAAAGTCTTTAAGATATTAGTGGCCCATCTTCTAAATTGAGTTGCTCTAATTGAATTAACTCGATATCCAACAGAAATAATTGCATCTAAATTATAGAATTCAATACTTCTTTTAACTTTTCTATTTCCTTCTAATTGAACTAATTCCATTTTGGAATAAGTTGAAGGTTTATCAAGTTCACCATCCGAATATATATTAATTAAATGTTTTGCAATTGCTGGTTGTTCTACATCAAATAATTCAGCCATTGCTTTTTGAGTCATCCAAAGAGTTTCACTTTCATATCTTACTTGAATACCTTTATCTTTTTCTTGTACTTTAAAAGTAATAAACTCTTCAGCACTACTTCTTATCATTAAATCTTTTGCCATTTCTTCATCTCCTTTGCATATTTATCCGAAAATGTAAAAACTTTTTTCAATAGTTTCCTTTATTTATAATGTCTTGTTAAGGTGTTTCCATAAATCCATATCGCACAGTTTATATTTGTTTTATTTTCATTCATTTTTATCACTTACTTTTTCATTTAATAATTTAATTTTTTCTGCATTATTAAGTATATCTAATTGATATTTACATATATCACTTAATATTTCAAATCTTTCTTCTTTTGATTTTCCTTCTTTAATTAACTCAGCATTATGTGATTCTAAATTAGATAAAACAGTTAATTCATTTATGGAAGCATAATCTCTTACATTTGAACTTTTTGCTAACTCTGGATTTAATTCTCTCCATTTTTTAGCAGTAGTATGAAATAATATTACATTAAGAATATCTGCTTCTTCAGCATATTTTAACCATTCTTTATTTTTATAAAAATCATTATCAGGTAAGATGTAATTTTTAATTGCATCTGTATGAATTAAATAATTATTCTTTGTAAGTATTCTTTTTACATCCCATTCTCTATTTTGATTTTCTAACTCTTTTAATCTTTCAAATTCTTTTATTAAATATAATTTAAATACAGGACTTATGGCAGATGCAAATTCAAATGCAATATCTTTATGTGCATATGTTCCACCATATTTACCACGTTTTGAATATATGCCAATAGCATTTGTTTTTTCACACCATTCAGTAACACTTAAAGTAAATGTATGAAGTCCAGCACTTTTTCTAAACCCGTCGAATTCGACGGAATTAAAATTTGGATTATAAATAGATTCCCATGTTCCTAAAAACTCTAGAGTAATTCTATTCCTTAACCAATTTCTAATCACATCATCAGCTTTTGATTTTCCTTCTTTAAATTTACCAAAATCAGAAATGCAAATATAATCATTATCATCTATATTTGTAACATTTATTTTAATATTTTGAACTTTTATTATTTTGTTAGACATATATTCACCTTCTTTCACTAGAGCGTATATTTCTAATTCTTTCTAAAAGTCTTTCAAAATAACCTTCACAAAAAATATAATTTGGATTTTTTAATCTTTCATCATCAATTACAAATCCAGTAATTTCTCCTTCTTTTCATACATCGGTAAGCTTAAATCGATCTACAATACCATTTAACCTTGCCTTTATCCATTCATCATTATATCCTTTTTTACGATAATATTCCACTGCTCTATTAACTGCAATTTCAGGATCAAACACCTCATCAATTCTTTCACTTCCTAAATTTGCAAGCCAAAGTTTAAATGGTTCTGCTTTATTTGATGGAACTGATTCAATTAATCTTAAAATTCCCTTAGTATCTAATACATCGGTGTTATAGAATTTTCCATCTTTAGCTTTTAATTTCAGTTGACTACAAAATGTAGTCAACTCAGATCCTTCTTTTTTCAATCTTAGCTTTAATACAGACCAATATTTTCTAGTATCACTACTATCAGTTAATGCATTTATAACATCAATAACACTAAAGTAATATTCTTCTTTTTCACTATCCCAAATACTTCTTATTTCTTTACCATCAAAAAGATTTGAAATTGTTTCTAATTTATTATTCAAAATTCCACCTACTTTCTTTTTTTATTAAAGATTACAATTTCGTAATCACCTTTCAAATTTCTATATCATTTTTACTAAATTTATTATTTTTTTAATAATTTTCACCATTTTTCTAAATTCATCGAATTCGATGGAATTAAATTTCATAAATAATAGAACCATTCTTAGCATCTTTATGGTTTAGTAAAACTTTAACTTCAAGAGAACTAGGTACAATATCAAAAGCATTTCTTTGATTCATGTAGGTAATTGTTTCTGAAATATTTTCAAAATGAAAATAAAAGCATAAAGAATCATTCGTTACTCTTTTTACATAAGAATTAGTTGGCCAAATTAATGCTGGCTCATTATTCTCTGATATTATATATTCATTAAAATCAATTTCTACTTTTTTACCAGTTTCTATATTATCGATTTCATTCCAATTATAATATATAAAAACTCGGAAACAATATATACCAGATTTATCAATAATTCTTAAATCATCTTCATCTAATTCAATTTTACTTATGCCAATATTGATACCATTTAGAATCATCATATTATTTTCCATTTGAATCGCTGCTTTCTTTAAAGTATTTATTGTAAAATTCATCCATCGAAGATATATATTTTTGATCTTGAATTACCCTATATTTTTCATATTCGCTTTCCGCTTTATCGACTGCTTCTTTATGAGTTATTTTACCAGAATGAGTCAAAATATTTTTTTCTCTAAATTTTAATAATTTATCCGTTGCATTTATCCAATCGTTCATAGTCATAACTGTGTGTTCATATGCCATATCTTCTGCATAATCTAAAAAGGCTAAAGTTAGACGATTTAACTTATTTAATTCTTCTTCAGTTAAATAGTTTTTAGCAATAGAAACATCGTATTTATATATTAATCCATCTGGACTATTTTTCCAATTAGTAAGTCCCATATTTTCTTTATTAGCATTAGCTCTTGTATAAATTAATTCTGCTGCAGTATAACCACTTATCGCGTAATGCAATTTGTTTTGCACAATTTTAAAAAATGTGTATGCTTCTTCAGCTTTTGGATTATAATCGGATGATGTCGCAATGAATAAATCAGTAATCTTTTGATAAGACATTCTTTCGCTTACTCTAATAGTTTTAATTCTTTCTAATAATTCATTAAAATATTGTGTGCTAAATGTATTTCCACTTATAAATCTCTCATCATTTAAAGCAAAACCTTTTATCATATATTCTTTTAGTATTTTAGTTGCCCATATTCTAAATTCAGTTGCTTTTTTAGAATTAACTCGATAACCAACCGCAATTATAGCATCAAGATTATATATTTTTGTTTTATAATTTTTACCGTCTGAAGCAGTTACCGAGGAATCCTCGACAACTGCATTTTCATCAAGTTCGTTATCTTTAAATATATTTTTTAAATGCAATGATATATTATCAGTAGAACAATCAAAAACTTTAGACATTCCTTTTT
>CANRAL010000005.1 GCA_947628585.1 uncultured Bacilli bacterium
ACTACAATGACATTATATCATTTCTTGACACTTTTTTGTGAAAAATGACTTTTTGGGTTGCAACCATATATATATATCAAGCACCGTTTTTTTATATAAAAATAACTTTACATAATTTGTAAAGTTATTAACTATTTTTTACATCATTTTCTAAATTAGGATTAAATACTTTTTCTTTTAACATTTTTATTTCATATTTATAAGGAGCATATTCTTCAATATATGGTGTTTCTAAAATTTTAGGAATATTACTTAAACGAGGATTATATAAACAATTAATTAAATTATCAAAGCCAATAGTACCATAACCTATATTAGCATGACGATCTTTATGAGAAGCTATAATATTCTTACTATCATTTAAATGTAGACATTTAATTTTATTAATTCCAATTATATTATCAAATTCTGTTAAATAATCATCAAATTTAGCAATGTCTACTCCTGAATCATTTAAATGGCATGTATCTAAACACACTCCTATTTTATCTTTATATTTTACCTTATCAATAATAAATTTAATTTCTCCTAGATTCTTTCCACATTCTGTTCCTTTACCAGCCATAGTTTCAAGTAATATCATTACATCATAATCATTATTTAATATTTCATTTAAAGCCATAGCTATATTATCTAAAGCAACCATTAAATCTTGTTTTAAATAATTTCCCGGATGAACCACGATATATTTTACTCCTAAAATAGCTACTCTTTTTATCTCTTGTTTTAAAAAATTAATAGAAAATTGCCAAGCATCATAATTTTCTTTATTTGCTAAATTAATAATATAAGGAGCATGACAAATAACATTTTTAATATCAATTCCTTCTTCTTGCATTAAAGCTAAAGCTTCTTTAGTTAAATTATCATCTAATGGTTTTCTAATAGTATTTTGAGGTGCTCCCGTATAAAACATAAAAGTATTGGCACCATAACTTAAAGCTTGCTTGGTTGAACCTAATAATTGTGAAGAACCAAAGCTAACATGAGAACCTAAAATCATTTTTTACTACCTCCATCTTTCTTTTTATAACTCAAATAACGTTGATCCAATTTTTCCCCTAATTCGTAATCTTGATAACTTAAAAAATAATTAATATATGTGGCTACCGCTAAAGAATTATTATTTTTTAACCAACCATTTATAATATTATTTAAAGGAATTTTTCTTTTACTTTCTTTTAAAACATAAGCAACATCCGTTATTTTTCCTTCAACAATATCGTTAAATAAAATTCGACTATCTTCACTTTCAATATAATTTTCAATTAAAACTGTCATATTACTTTCATAATCTAACAAACGATTTCGATAATTTATATAAATAAGAAGTATATCAGGACGATTTGAAACAATATATTCATAATTTAATAATATTATTTTATCTAAATCTTTAATGCTAGCATCATAATGCGTTTTTAAAAAGAATCTTAAAGTCTCAATAATTAAATAATTTATTTCATTGCTCGAGTTATTAACCAACTTTTTACTAAAAGCCAAATTATATTTATCATATTCTGTATTAGCAATTAAAACCGGAAATAATAAATAATATCCATAATTAAAATTATCTTCTAAAGTATCTTCATATACTTGTTTTTTTAATTTAGATAAATTTATATCAAAAGTAAATATAGCTTCATAATTAGCATATGGTAAACTATTTAATAATACTTCTTCATATTCTTCAACACTAATTAACTCTTTTTGACATAAATTTATGAGCTCATGCCATTTACATTTTTTTAAAGCTAAATTTTTTATTTGTTCTTTGGGTTCAATTTCTAATAAAACTAAATTATAAAGTAAAAGTTCAAAATTTCGGCTAGGATTATCTAAGTATTTATTTAAATAAGCCATATTAATTTTTAAACCTTGAAAAAATTTATAATCAAAATTGGCATCTGGGCCATTTAGAACAATATCATCAATAACATTTTCAATAAAAATATTTAATTCTCTTTTGCCACTATGTTTTTCTAGACATTTTCTAATACTTATTAAATCTAATTTTTGTACTTCCATTTTATACCCACCTTAATTTAAATTATATAATAACTTTAAAAAAAATAAAATAGTTTTAAATTTAGATATTAAAAAAAAGATTTTATAAAGACATTAAATTCTTTAGAAAATCTTTGCTTTTTAAATACAAACCAGTATATCGATCATAATAAGTATCAATAAAGAAATTTATTTCATCTTTAATATTTTTATTAATATCTAGTTTAGATATACTTTTAATATTAACATAATAATACATTCTTAACATTTGAATTATCTTTTTATCAATAATTCTTTCGTTAGTTAAACAATTTAGACAAATTAATCCTCCCTTATCTCCATCAATTGAAGCAATATTAGTTTTATTACCACAGATAACACATTCATCTAAGTTAATACCTACTCCTAAATGGGTTAAATATTTTAATTCTAAAATATTCATTAATACTAAAGGATCTAAACCATCCTCTAATTTTAAAACTGTATTAATAAAATCATCATATATTATAGGGTCATTACTTTGTTTAATTACCTGACTAGTTAAATCTACAATATAGGATAAATAACTAATTAAAACAATATCATTATTAATTTTCTTTAAAGGATTAATAATTGTAGCACTATGAAAAGTAGAAAGTTTATTTTCTTTATAATAAATATTAAATTTAGCATAGGTAAATCTTAAAGTTAAAGCTCTATTTTTATTTTGAACTTGCTTTGCTCCTTTACACATTACCCCAATTAAACCATATTCTTTAGTAAAAATATTAACAATTTTACTCGTTTCGCCATAAGGTGTTTCTTTAAAAATAAAACCCTCTACTTCTTTTAACATATTAACCTTCTTTTTCTTGTTTATACTTTAAATAATCTTCTACTTTTCCCGATTTTTTAAAATCTTCCCATAATTTCTTTTTATTCATTTTTCCTCTCCTATTTTTATATTGAGGAAAATTTTTTTATTTTATTCATTATTTATCAAATTTATCAATAAATCCTAATTCAATTAAATATTTTTCTTTATCTTTCCAATTTTTAATTGTTTTAACATAAAGTTCTAAATATACTTTTTTGCCGACTAATTCTTGGATTTCAGTTCGGGCTAAAGTACCTACAGTTTTTAATCGACTACCGCCATTACCTATTATAATTTTTTTTAAATTGTCCCGATCAATTACGATATCTACAAGAATTTTTACTAAATCTTTTTTTTCTTCAAATTTAACCGTATAACAAGTAATACTATGCGGCACTTCGTCTTGAGTTACCATCAATAATTTTTCTCTTACAATTTCGCTAACCATAAAATTTAGAGAACTGCTAGTATACATTTCTTGAGGAAAATATAACACATCCGCTACTAAATATTTTTTAATAACTTCAATTAACCGATCAACGTTTTCATTTTTAAGCGCGGAAATTGGCACTATTTCTACAAAGGGATAGATATCTTTGAATTTTTCAATTGCTTCCAAAAGTTTTTCTTTACTTAATTTATCAATTTTATTCATTACTAAAGCAACAGGCACTTTTTCTTCTTTAAGCATATTTAAAATGTATAAATCACCTTTACCAATACCTGATGCAACATCGACAACAAATAATATTAAATCGACATCTTTAGTTAAAGCTAAAGCTTGTTTATTTAAAACTCTCCCAAATTTTCCTTCTGGCTTATGAATTCCTGGGGTATCAACAAAAACTATTTGACAATCCTTTTCATTATATATTCCTTGAATAATATTTCTTGTTGTACCACTTATATCAGAAGTTATGGCTACTTTTTCTTTTATTATAGTGTTTAATAAACTACTTTTTCCAACATTAGGTCGACCAATTATACTAACAAAACCACTCCGCATAGATACTCCTATTTTAATAAATTAATTATATAAGGTAAAAAGATAACTAAAGCAATAATTGCTTGCATTAAGCCCATTATTCCCCCAGCTGCGCTACCACAATCTTTAGCAATTTTAGCCAAAGGATGAAATTTTTCAGTTATTAAATCAACTGTTGCTTCAATTGCTGTATTAAGTAGTTCAATAGCTAAAACACTTATTGAAGCAATAATTAAAATTGCCCATTGATTAAAACTAACATTTAATAGTAATGCTACAATAAAAATCAAAAAGGTTCCTACTCCATGAATAATTAAACTTTGTTCATTATGATAAGCATAATTTAAACCATCAATAGAATACTTTATACTATTAAAAAATCGTTTAATCCCCATCTTTTTTTCTCTGCGTTTCTTTAAATCCATCTAATACCAACTCCTGTTTTGCAAACATTTCTTTTTCTTCTTCTATGCCTAAAGTATGATCATAACCTAATAAATGAAGTAAGCCATGAACTGTTAAAAAGGCTAATTCTCTTTTTTCACTATGATTATATTCTAAAGCCTGTTCTTTCATCTTGGGAATAGATATATATATCTGTCCTAACTGCCTAGTATTATAACGCAATTTTTCATTATCTTCAAACGCAAATGATAAAACATCAGTAGTTCGATCTATTCCTCGATATTTTTTATTTAATTCATGCATTTTTTCATCATTAATAAAAATAATTTCCAAATTAGCTTTTTTAACATTTTCTAATTTTAAAGTTCTTTTAATTATTTTATTTAAATATTTATAATCGGGATAACCATATTCATCAATAATACTAAATTCATTCATAAATTTACTCCTATGCCAAAAGATTTTAATATATATAATATTATCAAACCAATAATAATTAAACAAATAAAATTGTATAACCAGTCTCTTTGAAAAAATTTAGGTAAATGATTTTTAACGGCTTGCCACGCTACATAAATTAAATAACCAACAATACCACCACAGATATTTAAAATTATATCATCAATATCAAATGCTCTTCCAATATTTAATTGAACAAATTCAACAGTAGTACTAACAATTCCACTGATAAATAAAGCGGGGAATATATTTTTACTTTTAATATAATCGGCGATGAAATAACCAAAAGGAATAAAAATAATAATATTTCCAATGACATTATAATAAAACATTTTACTGCCAAAATGATATCTTAATATTTCCGTAAAGGGAATAATATTAAATCCCGATCCATGATTTAATTCAACTTTAGTAAGTAACTGAAATAAAAGAAAAATATAAATAACGGCAAAAATACTAAAAACTTCTTTATATAATGTATATTTTTCCCGATTAGACCGAAAATAGAAAAAACGCAAAGAAATCATTGTTACTAAAAATATTACTATTACTGGCCAATTAGCATTTACTGTTGTTTTAATTGTATCTAGTATCACTTTCCTCCATCCCTTCAAAATTATCCATTATTTCTTTTAAACTAGATATTTTTTCATTAACAATCATAAATATCTCTACTTCCATTTTACTATTATTTATACTTTTTTTCAAAACTTTTTTATCAATTATTGTATCGTTTTCTCCTAATTTTTTTCTTAAGTTTTCTTCCCCTTTTTCTAAAGCAACATTTAAGGCTTCTTCTTCCGTATAGGTTAGATTATTTTTTGTAGTTTCTTCTTCTATTTCCAAAAGTAATTGATAATCAAATAACTTAAGAATTGGTTTTGTCTTACTGTTATATGAATTAAAACGCTCTTTTAATAATAATTTTTTATTATCCTTATTAATCCAAATTAAATTATATTTCTTTTTACCAGTTGTTTGATATTCACTATAATTTAAAGGGATACTTACTTTAATAGTATACCAAGTATGAGCATAAACATCTCCCTTAGCACAAACGCGCATTTTCTCTTCATTATTATAGGTAATTATTCCACTTATTAAAGTATCCCCTTCTTTTACAACATCATTTTCTCTAACTAAAGCTTCTCCTTTTTCAACTTTTAAACTGGAAATAGTTCCTTCTTTGGTAGCTACTATATCACATTTTTTATCATCCTTATTGATATCTGTTATAATTCTTTCTTCTACTTTAACATTCAATATCATGCCATCCATTTCAAATTCTAACCAATCTATTTTATCAGGATATTTATCTAAAATAGACTTTTTTATCACCTCCAATTTATCAAAACTTTTTTTAAAAGATAATTTTTTAATTCCATAATTATCTAATTCTTCTAATAAAAGTTCTCGCAAATGCGTACTTTCATGATTTATACGAACATCAATAATTATATTTGTCAGCAATAATAAAACAATTATGCCTAAAATAAAACTAATTAATAGAACTTTATATTCTTTTATTTTTTCTTTAATTTTTATTAATCCTAAATCTGTTACTTTAATAAATTTATAACTGCTAAGATACTTTTGTAATCTTTCATAATCACTTTTATTTATTTTTAAATATAATTCATTTTTAGTATAATGAATTTTAAAAATATTAATACCCACTAAACTAATTTTTTTTATAGTCTGATAATAATTTAAAGTATGACATTTTACCCACATTAAATTATTCATATGTATAACCTATATTAGCCAATTTTCCCACAATTAATATTTCCTTAGGCAATAAGCGAGATATATATAAGTCACTTCCTATAATTGTTATGGTAAAATTTGGCATTTTAATAACTATCTTTTCTTTACCCAATTCAATTAATTCTAGATAATTAAAAATATATAAATTATTATCATAAAAAGTTAAAAAATAATTTTTATCATATAAAAAATTAATAAGGTTATCTTTCATATGCATGATATTCACCCATTTAAATATATGTAGATACAAAGAAAAAAAGCCCTTGGCTTTTTTCCTTAACAATAATCTCGGACTAATGATCTTCTAATTACTGTTCCAATAGTTTGACCTATTTTTATTATAGTAGTAAACGCACGGCTAAGAGCATTTATAAAAGTGGCATTAATTGTAACTGCACCACCAATAACTTGTAAAAGTTCTTTATTTTTTAAACTCATTTTACCTCCTAACTATTACATTTTCCAGGATTAAATAATCCATCCAATGTTCCTAATATAAGAAGGCCAATTCCTCCGAGTACACTCCATAATAAAAAATTAGCACCTCCATTTATTTCTTTAAGTTCGTTATTGTTTAAATTTTTCATTACCTCACTCCTTTATCAATTTAATAACTTTCTTAAATATCTTTTCTTTATTATAATAAAAACTTAATTTTACTATTTGATTTTCGGGGTAAATTTTGTTTATCCCTATTGTATAAATTTGATAATTGGTTTTAGAATATTCATCATAATTTAAATCGCTTATATCAATTATAATATAACTTTCGTATTCATTATCTATTTTTAATTGTGCCTCTTTTAAAGTATCAGAGTAAAGAACAGGCACAGTAACTAAAAGATAATTTCCATCACTAACACTACTTAAATCAACCTTATCATACAAATCTTTATTAAGAATATAAATTGAAAGAAAAACAATTATTGCAAATATTACTAAAAGGCTACGATGGTTATGATAAGGTATATGTAAAAGTCTTTGATAGGAATTAATCATTTTTATCCCTCGAAATTAATAACTTTATCAAATAAATCATCTTCTTTCTTATGAGTTATATAAATAATGGTTTTATTATTAAAATAACTATTTATATTTTTAATAATTTCTCTTTCCATTTTTTCATCAACTTCACTTAATACCTCATCTAAGATAATTATTTTAGCGTCTTTTAATAAAGAACGGGCTAAAATAATCCGTTGTTTTTCTCCTCCCGAAATTTCGTTCAAATTATTACTAATAACCGTATCATAATGAAAAGGCTTTTTTTCAACTATTTTATCTACTTTACATAATTCCATAATTTTTCCAAACTTATTCTCTTCAATATTTCGTCCTAGTAAAATATTTTCTCTTATACTATTGGTAAAAATATCTTCATTTTGCGAAACATAAAGAACATTTTCTCTAATAGTTCGCAAAGAATAATCTTTTAAATTTTTTTCGCCAATAGTAACCTCACCAGTATAATTTTCTATATCCTTATTTAATATTTTACACATTGTACTTTTACCACAGCCACTTTTACCTTTAAACATTATTTTTTCGCCTGGGTTGATACTAAAATTTATTTTTTGTAATGTTAAATCATAATCATTATAGCTATAATTTAAATTTTTAACATTAATATCATATTTACTAAATAAACTTCGTTTCCCCATTTTCTCAGTTGGGATATTAATAAAATCACTAATTTTGGAAAAAGTTGCTTTAAAGAAATTATATTTAGGTAAAATATCAATTAAATTTTTTAAAGGATTTAGAAAAAAGTTCATCAACGAATTAAAAGTAATTAAGCTCGTTATAGACAAAGAATCATGAATTATTAAAAATAAACCAACGGTATTTGTTATAAAAAAACCAAATTCATTAATCCAATTTTTAATATTTTCCGTTTTATTTAAATAGTCATTTAAAGTATAACTATCATATAAAAAAGTAGATAATTTTTCTTCGATGTTTTTTAAAATATATGCTGTTAAATTTAAATTTTTAATAGTTGAATAAGTATTAATGCTTTCTAATAGATAACTATTAAATTCTTCTTCTAAAGTTATATTTTGATAAGCTTTACGATAAATTGTTTTGGTAGTTATAAAGCCCGTCGTAAAATAAATGACAATAAGGAAGAAAAGAACTAAGAACATTTTGCCACTTATAGATATCAAAATGGGAATGGAGACTAAAGCTAAAAGAAAATCCAAAAGGAAATTAATAAATATCTCCGTATATAGGGTTTTGATATTATTTAATTCCCCTACTCGAGAAATAATCTCGGCACTGCTCCTACTACCAATATTCTGTGAAGGGATTTTATACATATGATTCAAGAAATCCGATAGTAACAAAACATCAATATTTTTATTAAGATGATTTTCTAAATAATTTCTTAAATAACTAAAAATGCATTTAAAAATCGTAATTATGCCAAAAACTAAAACAATGAGTTTTACATAATCTAAATAGGTATTATCCGTTATTGATTCTAATCCGATTTTAAAATAATAACTGCTTAAAATACTTAAAATAGTAAGTATAATACTGACTAAAACAATTTGGCCAAAAAGTTTACGTTCGCTATTAATTATACTCCAAAAGACTTCAAAAATATTTTTACCCTTTTCTAAATATAGAATTTTTTCTTTGGGATAAAACATAAGTAATATTTGAGTAAAATTTTTTAAAAATTCTTGACGACTTAAAGATATTTTTCCTTTCGCGGGATCCATTAACGTTACTTTAGTTTTAGTTATACTATAAATAACTACAAAATGATTTAAACCATTTTTATATTTCATATGAGCTATCGCCGGCAAAAAAATGTTATGATCATCTAATGATTCAATTTTAACACCTTTCGTTTCAAAGCCATATTTTTGGGCAGCATTTAATATATTATAAGCTGTCGTTCCATCTTTAGTTGTTCTTGTATCAATTCGAATTCTTTCGATTGGTACATAACCTTCATAATATTTTATAATGCTACTTAAACAACATACTCCACAATCTTTTAAATCATGTTGACGAGTAACAAATACTTTAAGCATACTATCCTCCCTTCATCTATATATCTTACGAATTTTTAGTTATTTCCTTTTTTTATTAAAAATTTTTTAATAAATTTTAACTTGTCTCATATACTTTAGTAGATTTTGGAGGAACGATATGATAAATAAACAAAATTTATGGTTTATAACTTTATTTTCCCTTATTTTAGTATTAGGAATTTACTATGTTTCAATGGATGATGAGGCCTTGGCTACTTTAGCAAGTAATAATGAAAGCAAAGAAACAGTGGAAATTGATTCTTCTTCCGCCCTCGTAGCTTTAAGAGTTGCAAAAGATGAAGAAATGCTCCAAGCAATGCAAAATTATCAAAATATTTTATTAGATGAAAATGCCTCTTTAGAAGAAAAAAATGATGCTTATGATGCTCTTCAAGCATTAAATAGTGCCAAAGGTGAAGTCGAAAAAATTGAAAAAATGATTAAGGAAAAATATAATTATGATTGTTTTGCAAAAATTGAAGGTGATAGTATTAGCATTGTCATTTCAAGTAAAGAACATAGTAGCGAAATAGCGAATAAAATTATCCGATCAATTCAAGCTTTATATGATAAACAAAAATATATTACAGTAAAATTTGAAAGCTAATTAGCACCTTTTAAATTTATACTTCATAAAATACTATGAAGTATTTTATTTTAAGAGGTGACATATGAAAAAAAGTATTTTAACAGAAAGAGAACAAGAAGTTTTCGATTTGCTTGTTTTAAATAAATCAACTAAGGAAATTGCCTCTTTCCTAGGTATCAGTGAAAAAACCGTCCGTAATCATATTTCTAATGCTATTCAAAAATTAGGAGTTAAAGGACGAGCACAAGCTGTAGTAGAGCTTATAAAAATGGGAGAATTGGCAATTTAAAAGACTTCGGTCTTTTTTTTTATTATTCTAATATACTTTTATTAGGAGGCCATATGTTAAAAAAATCGGCATATAGAAGAATAATTTTAGCTACCCTTGCTTTAATAATCTTACTTATTATTTATTTTTTCCCTAGTAAAGAGGAGTTTATAGATGAAAAAATCACTTATATTAAAGAAGTAGAAATGCCTATTTTTTTAATAGATAAAAATGATTATGTAGCTCGAACAACCATTGTAAAAAATAAAGAAAAAACCGAAGATATTATCAAAGAAATAATTGATGCTTTAACTATTGGTGGGGAAAAATCTAGTTATATTCCCGAGAATTTTAAAGCTATAATTCCCGAGAAAACAAAATTATTAAATTTTGATTTAAAGAATAATTTATTAAAATTAAATTTTAGTAAAGAAATTTTAAATATAGAAAAAGAATATGAAGAAAAATTAATAGAATCTTTAATTTATTCTTTAACCGAGCTAAAAGATATTGAAAAAATTATGATATTTGTAGAAGGACAACAATTAACTAAACTACCCCACTCTAATAAAAAATTGCCAAATACTTTAGATAAAAGTTTTGGTATCAATAAAATTTATAATTTAGATTCTATTAAAGATACTTCCAAAACTACAATTTATTATTTAAGTAAAAATAATGATTTTTATTATTATGTTCCTGTTACGGAAATAACTAATGATTCTACGGAAAAAGTTGAAGTAATAATAAATAATTTAAAAAGTACACCTATTTATCACACTAATTTAATAAGTTATTTACAAGCATCGGCAAATTTATTAAATTACGAATTATTAGAAGATAGTATATCATTAAGTTTTAATAATAATTTGTTAGCTAATTTAGATGAAAAAGAAATTTTAGAAGAAGTAAAATATTCCATTGGTTTATCGCTTAGAGATACTTATAATATTAAGGAAGTAACTTTTAATGTGGAAAATGAATTTATTGAAACAATTGGACTATAAATTTAATTTAAAATATCTTGAAAAAAACTTAAGAATAAGATATAATTTATCTAGTTGATGTCCTCGTAGCTCAGCTGGATAGAGCAATCGCCTTCTAAGCGATCGGTCAGGTGTTCGAATCACCTCGGGGATACCATATTGGTAAATACTCGGAAAAATATACGAGTAAAAATATAGAACGTACTTGATAAAAGTGCGTTTTTATGTTATTATGTATTTGTCAAGGAAACTTGCATAAAATAAAAAAGGAACATTCAATATCGCATGTTGAGTGTTGCCAATATAATTTTGGTTTCACCTAAATCATTGCTGAGTTAGGTGATTTTCTTTTTATATTAAAACTATAAATAGTAATAATACTAATAGGAAGATAAGAATTACTAAAGATAGAATTAAAAAATCCTTCTTGTTCATTATATCGCCTCCCTTCTTTATGAAGTTTGGCAATCACCCAACTATTAAATGTTCCTAATAAAATTATATCAAACGTTTGTTCTTAATACAATGTTTTTATATTAAATTTTGGCAATTTAGAAAACACACTGTTACAACTCAGCCATAAATAACAGGTGAGATTTATTTATCTGTTATTTTTTTATTTCAAAAACTAGGAAAATAATACTTCTCCCTTAAAAATCAACTTGATGCAATCAAATACATTCATCTTCCGTAATCGAGCAGTTTTGATAATGCTCATTGTATTACCAAATCTTATGGCTCCTTCAGTACTTCTAAAACCACCAGATACTTTAGTTTTTCCTTTTATCATTCGTAGTGCTCGTTCCATAAAATTATTATCATATGGTATTGAAAAATCATATATATAAAATAATATTGAACTTTTATATTTCTTTAATCTTTTTAAAAGTGTATTTGATTTTTCTTGCCAATATTTTGAACAAATATCATTATTCTCTAATACTCCTTGATTTAAAATATTATCATATTCTTGTTCAATTAATTTTATTTCTTCTTCTGTAAATGCATTTCTTCCAAACTTTGATAATATTTTTCTGTTACGTTCTATTCTTAATAATAATTGAAATATTTTTTCTGGCCATCTTATCTCATAAATATTTTGTATCTGTTCATTGCAATATCTTCCAATATGAATAATACAATCTTGATTATTTGTGCCATATTTGAAAATACCTACTTCATGATCCGATATGATTGTTCCATAATACTTATTTAAAATATTATCTTCTCTTATTGGAGCATCACCTTTTTTATGATGGTATTTATATAGAACATTATTTTTGTTCCCATATCCTCGATAGTAGCTTTCCCTTCCATTCTCACTTGTTACCGTTTCATCTGTATGGGTATATTTTCCGTTTAGAATATTGACCATTATATTATTTAAGGTTTCCGTTGTTTTAAAAGAAAAATCTTTATAAATATTATCTATTGTTCCTTGTGATAAATTTACTATGTTATTTGTTAAATCGCTTAAAATATCTTGTATTTTAATATAACTTAAAGAATAATAATTACCTAACATAACTACTAATGTTTTTATACTATCATTATATATTACATCACTGTAATATTTTTTTGACATCTTTTCTTGATAATTTTCACCGTATATAAAAATATGCTTTTCTATAATAGTTTCCATAGATATTCCTATACTATATTTAATTTTACTTTTTCTTTTGGAATTACCTTTGATATAATGTTTAATTTCTACAACTTTTAAATTATTATTTTTTATTTTTTGTTCTAATTGTTCTTTTGTTAAAGTTGTTCCCTTATGGTTTTGCTGACCACCACTTGAACGATTTGTCTTTTCACGATGATTATAAATATTAGCTCCTGATTTTGCTTTTCTAATTTCTTTACTTGTTGGAATAGATGAATTAGTACTATCTTTACCAATTTGATTAGTTAATTTATCTATAACATAATTTTTATCATTATCTTCATTTCTAGAAATAAGTTCTAATTTTAATCTATCTATTTCTTTTAAGGCATTACTCAATTCTTCTTTTAATTTGATATTTTCTCTTTTATATGGGCTTGTTGCCTTATTTACTTCTGATAGAATTCTTTCTTTTGAATATTTTAGTTCATATTTTAATGTATCGATTTCCAATTTTTGATTATTAATAATTTTATTTAGTTTTTCAACTTTATTAAATTCTTCTTCATACATTTTATAAATATCTTTATTCTTTAACATATATTCAACTCCTACTGTGAACATTAATATTTTAACATAAAAAAGCGAGATAATAAATATCTATTTGTTCACAATAGGATTATCTCGCTTTATATATAATATCACATTTTTTATTGTTTGTGTTTTATTTTGTTTCATTTATGGCTGAGTAGTAACAACACACTTGCATATTGTCAAAAACAAAAGAAATTAATAGAATAAAGTTATTTTACTTCTTCCTTTAGGATACCAAATTATAAAGATTCAATTTCTCCCATATTTTGTTCATTTAAATTATCTATACCTAAAGCCTCGACATTATCCTTAGTTAGGGTATCATTTAAATTTTCCTCATTTTCTTGAGTATTTAATGAATCAGGGTTATCAATACTTTCATTTGAACTATTTGGTCCATTAGTAATACTATTAACTTTTCCAATAAAAGCATTTTTTAATTCTACATCATTTTCATCAATATCATCTTCAACATCAATAACTCTAAATATTTCATCAATACTTGTTAGGCCTTCAATTACTTTATCCAAGCCATCTTGTAATAAAGATGATACATCACTTTCATCGTAAACTAAATGTCTTAATTCTGGTTTTGGAGAGTTATTTACTATAGCATCTCTTACGCCTTGATTAATTATTAAAACTTCATGGATAGCCAAACGTCCAGAATAACCGTGAATACATTCACTACAACCATTAGGACTATATATTTTAGCCACATCTTTACCTAATGCTTGCTTAAATAAAACTTTTTCGTAAGGAGTTGTTTCTCTTTCAATTCGACATTTAGGACATAGTCTTTTTACAAGTCTTTGCGAAATAATCCCTGTTAAAGCACTACCTAATAAATATCTTTCTACATCCATATCCAATAATCTTTCAATTGTTGTTAAAGAGTTATTGGTGTGGATGGTTGATAATACTAAATGCCCTGTTATTGATGCCCTAACAGCTATTCGAGCCGTTTCATTATCTCTTATTTCCCCGATCATTATAATATCCGGGTCTTGTCTTAAAATACTTCTTAATGTATTACCAAAAGTTAAACCAATTTCACTCATAACTTGGACTTGATTAATACCAGGTATTTTCATTTCAACAGGGTCTTCTACTGTAATAATATTTCGTTCAGTGGTATTTAATATTTGTAATGCAGCATATACAGTGGTTGATTTCCCACTACCAGTTGCTCCTGCTACCATAATAATTCCATTAGGCAAACTAATTAATTTTTTTATCTTTTCTAAATTCTTTTCCGTTAATCCTAAATTTTCTAAACCTTCGCTACTCATTTTATAATTTAAAATCCGAATAACTATTTTTTCTCCATCAACTATAGGTAAACTTGATACCCGAAGGTCTAAATCTATTTCATCCGTTAAATTTTTAATAGCTCCATCTTGAGGAAGACGAGTTTCCGTTATATTCATACCACTAATAATTTTTATTCTAGTAAGTAAATTTTTCTTAACAAAATTAGGAACTTTAGCATACTCTAATAATTCCCCATCAATTCTAATGCGGACATTTAAAGCTTCTTCTGTTGGATCGAAATGAATATCTGAGGCATTATGATTAATTGCATCAATAATCATTTCATTAACTATGTCAACTACTGGCTTATTTTCATAATCGAAGTCTCTAAACATGAGTATCACACAATCCTTTATTCTTTAATAATTATACAATAAATATTTCTTTTAGACAATACATTTTTAGGAATAAAATATGCAAAAATAAAAAGCCCTTAATTTATCATTAAAAGCTTTTATTAAGAAATATTTTTTAAAAAATTCTTATTATATCTTGAATTGTAATATATATCATTAATAAAATGAGTAAACCAAAACCTATCATATTAATAATATTTTCTAATTTAGGATTAACGGGACTACCTTTTATTTTTTCAATAAGTAAGAATAATACATGACCTCCATCAAAGGCTGGGAATGGTAATATATTAATAAATCCTACATTAATCGATAAGAAGGCTAATAAACTCATAATAGAACTTACTCCCGTACTAACAGAATCACCTACTACTTGATAGATACCAACTGGTCCCGATAAAGCATTAAGTCCTATTTTACCAGTAAATAATCCCGCGATAGTAAGCCACATAGTATGAACAACACTACCAAATTTTAGAAAAGCGTATTTAATACAGTCAAAGAATCCATTTGTTTCAGTAACATCAACTTCGATACCGAATACTTTTGTTTCTTCTTTCGTATCTTCATTTACTTCAACTTTAGGTACAATTTTATATGTATCCATGCTGCCATCTTCATGCTTAATATCAAAAGTATAATATTCTTTATCATTTTTCATATATAAAACTATTTGAGCAACATCCCAACTACTAATTTTATAATCATTTATTTTAACTATTCTATCACCTTTAGTAATTCCCGCTTCCGCCATAGGATAATCGGCGATTACATTTTTTACAATTGGTTTTAAAGTTACACCGCCCCAGATTAAAGCTCCTAGAAATAAAAGAAGTATGGCTAATATAAAATTATTAGTAACCCCAGCAACTAAAATTATTAATCTTTGATACCATTTCTTATTACACATTAATTTAGACTTTGGTATTTTTTTATCGTCTTCGTATACTTCTCCAGCCATCGAAACAAATCCGCCTATAGGAATTGCTCTTATATTATATCTAATTTTATCTTTTCCTAAGTGACTAAAAATAACTGGCCCCATACCAATGGAAAATTCATATATATAAACGCCAAAAGTCTTAGCCCATATAAAATGGCCAAATTCATGAACTAAAATAATAATTCCTAAAATAAATATTAACAATAGTAAAGTCAAAAACCACATAAAATATCTCCTCCTATAAAAATGTCATTAATAAAAAATATGATAAAACTACAAAAATAAAACTATCTATCCGATCTAATATTCCTCCATGACCAGGCATAATATTAGAAAAATCTTTTATATCATTTTCTCGTTTAATTTTACTCATAAATAAATCCCCTATTTGTCCTATGACGGAAAGTAATGCTGTTGCTAAAACAACTCGCCATGAAAAAGATTTAATTAATAATGAATAAATAATAGTACCCCCTAAAGTTCCGGCAAAGAAACCAGCAAAAGATCCTTCCCAAGTTTTATTAGGACTAATCTTAGGACATAATTTATTTTTACCTAATAATTTTCCAATTATATAAGCAAAAGTATCAGTCAAAATCGGAACACTTAATAAATAGATAAATAACTCTATTCCCCTATTACGGGCAATAATAAATAAATTTCCTGTAATTCCTAAAAAGAATGTAATTCCCATTAAGTAAAAAGCATCTTTGGTGGAATATTTATCTTGATAGAATATCGTAGGAATTCCTAATAAAATAAGACATAAAATTATCTTTTCATATGATATTCCAAACTCTATAGTTTGATATAAAAAATGGTTATATATTAATAAAGTTAAACAAATAATACTAATCACAATCATTAATTTAGGTAATTCTTGATGTGATTTTCGTAAATCTAATAATTCTTTAAAGCCTAAAATAGCCAGCAAGCCTACTCCAAAGTAAAAATAAAAACTGCCTACATATATTAAGGGTATAGCTATTAATGCTGCAATAAAAGCCGAAATTAATCTTTGTTTCACTAAAAATCTATCCTCTTTTCTATTAATAAGTATACTAAAATTATGGCTTAAAGTAAATATTATTTCTCTTTTAATTATCTAAAAAAATGCAAATTAACATTGAAAAACTATTTATTTTTTTCCCCATTTATGCTATACTTACTAAGTAATTGAAATTTGGGCTGTTAGCTCAGTTGGTAGAGCAACTGACTCTTAATCAGTGGGTCTAGGGTTCGAATCCCTAACAGCCCACCAAATTGATAAAAACTCCATTTAAATGGAGTTTTATTTATAACCAAAACATAAAAGCATAATAAATTTTATAAAAAATTAGTCTCAATATATCTTCATTAGCAAATAAATTTCGGGCTAAAAAGAAAGTTAATAAATTATAAATAATGCTTATAAATAATAAAGTTGTTATTATTTTTTTTAATTCAATATTAGTTTTACTATTTAATATGGCTAAAATGATAATTACCGTACTTAAAGCAAGTAAAAAACCAAAATCGCCAATATATCTTGGTAATATCCCAGCCATTTGGGTATCAAAAATTACTATTACTATAGCTAAGATAACCATTAATATATTTAATAGTGTTAATTGAGAATTTTTAATTAAATTTTTAAATTTTAAAGGGAATAAACTTAACAAACATATAATGTTCATAAAGAAAAATCCGCCATACATTTTTTCATAAATCGTTTTACCTAAATATGAAGTAGCAATTTTATAGGTGTTAATAAAAGGAAATATTAAATTTATTTTAGTTGGAGCAAAAAGAAAATGAAATAATCCTAAGCCTGTCCGATCAAATTTAAAACCTCTTTTCGTCATATCATTTGTTGTTAAATTATAGTTTGCTCCAAAATCTAAAATACTATCAAACCTAAAATAATTATAAGCCATTAAAAATAGACCAATTACAATAAATGGCATTATAAATAAAATGGTATTTTTAAGAGATTTTCGAGAAAATAATTCGCGAGATTTAAAAATATAAGGCCATATAATTACTAAACCTAAAATGAATGTTAATAATAGCTGAGGACGACAACCAGCAACTAAAGCAAAAAATAAACTTCCCCAAAATAAGTAGATACCCTTTAACTTTTCTTCTCTGGTAGCTAAAAGATAACAATTTAGACCTAGTAAAGCAAAACTTACCCCAAAAATAATTGGTAAATTATAGAAAGTTGGTTCTCCTGAAAAATTAGCTAATCCTCCCGCTAAAGCCATAAAAATACTTAAGAAAATATAATTTATATAACTAGTCTTTGCAAAATATCTTTTAATAATTGTATAAACTAAACTAAATACGCTTAGTAAATAGAGAAATATTCCAATACTTATTGCTATATTATTGGGTAAATCCTGATGCGTTATTAAATAAAACGGAAAATAAGTTAAAAGACAAGGGACTATTCCAAAATAAGAATAATATTTGCCATTATAAAAAGCGTAATCCCAATAATAATCATTATAACGATTTAAAATACTATCTCGGTAAACTGTATCATAGGGATTTATTAAATTATTAAGTCTTTCATCAACTTGTAAATTTAAAGAAAGACTGCCATGGGCTAAAGATCGAGCTAAATTTTTATATTGAGAATAATGGCTCGTTCTTTTTACAGTATAAGTTTTAACATTAAAAAGCGTACCAATACTAAAAATAGAACCAATAACTAAAATTACAATTAAAGTTATTATTTTATGATTTTTAAAATTATATTTTATTTCATGTAATTTATTTTTAGGATTAATTATGAATATGGCTAAGAAAAATAAACTTACGACAATAAATCTTAAAATATTAAAATGAAAAGGAACCCGACTATTTATAGCAATTTCCTCAATTTTAAAATCATGATTAAGGCTATTAATTTTTATTTTCAAATTTCCAATTTTCCCGGAAGGATTTACTTTTATATAATGACTTTCTCGAATATCACTTGCATAATCTCTAGCACCAGCATCTAAATAAATACTATTAGCCTCATCAGTAAAAAATATTTCATAATTCATAAGAAAAGTTTTATCACTACTTATTTTTAAATAAATATTATGAATCTCTGTATTAAGATTATTTATTTCTAAATAATTATCAACATCAGCCCGACATGTATCTAGGCAATGAATTCCATATAAATTATAATTTGGTAAAGTTTCTTTTTTAAAAAAAATACTTTCCCATGATCGAAAATTAAAAACAATAATTTCTATAATTAAAGCTATTAGTAAAGTTCGATTTATTAACTTTAATAGCTCTTTAGCAAAAACATTTTTAATATTAACTTTTTTTCTAAATATATATAAAAATAATATAATTAAACCAATAATTATTCCAACTACCATTTTTACCTCACTCACTTCTTTATTATATTATATTATTATTTTAAACATTTTTCAATTTTTTAAAATAGCCAAATAATAAAAAGTATGATAAGATTATATTGAGGTTGAAATGAATAAAAAAGATTATTTAAAAATGAGTAAGGAAGAAAAAAGATTCGCTCGAGAAAAATATTATAAAACCGAATCAGGTAAAATTAACAAAGGAAGATTCAGTCGTTTATTATTATGTGGAATATTATCAATTATTTATGCTCTATTTTTAATAGTTGATGGTATTATTAAAAAAAGTAGTTTCTGGGTCTATATATTCGCAGCATTTATTATAGTTTTTGGAATTGTTTTTCTAGTTGGAAGACATAAAATATTAATTCGAAATATGAATAGTTTTTTAAAAAAGAATAAGTAATTATTCTTTTTTATATGATTTAATATGAATATTAATGAAAAATTAAAGAGACTAAAAACGGAAGATTTAATATGGATAGTTTATTTTTTTATTGCTGGGGCTGCTTTATATTCTAATATAGATGAAAGAAAATATCTATTAGCCAAAAATTTAAAAGCCTATAAAGAAAAGAAAAATATTAATACTACTATTTTTGTAATTGCTCTAATTATTTATATTTATTTTGTTTTAATTAACACGGAAGATTTAAGCATAACTAAATATACGGATTCTAATTATATATACCGAGAATTACAATTAATTGGTTCTTTACTTTTTTTAATCGGAGGAATAATTTATTTAATTGTCGAAATAAAAGAACCATTTCCCGATGAAATAGCTCTTATTTAAAATATCGATAAACACCATGGGTAACTAATTCTTCTCCTTTAATATTTGCCAAAGTGGAAACTGTTACTACTTGATAATCCATAGTGTATAATTTGGGTAATAATTTTTTAATAGCTTCAATACTACTTTCATAAGAATCATGAAATAAAATTATATCACCATCCTTAATATTATCTAAAACATATTGGTATAAATATTCACTATCGCGATAACGCCAATCATTAGTATCAATATCCCATAGAATAAAAGGAGTATCTAAAGCTTGTTTAACACTATTATTTATAGCCCCATATGGAGGACGCGTTAAATAATATTTTTTACCTATCAATTTTTCTAAATATTCATTACTTTTATTATATTCTTCTTTTATTACTGTCGCCGTCTGTCTTTTAAAACTAGTATGATTATAGGAATGATAACCTATTTCATGATTAGCCTCATTAACAGCAATAACAGGATTAGAATTATTAATAACATTTTTAGTTACAAAGAAAAAGGTAGCATGGGCTTTATTATCTAATAATATATTACTTAATTTTTCTGTATATTTACTAGGACCATCATCAAAAGTAAGTGCTATATGTTTTTTATTTTCATCTATTTTAAAACCATCTTCGTTACTATACTCTTCATCTATAGAAGGATTAAATACTAAATAATCTTTAATTTCCTTATAATTAATAGTTAATGATAATTCATCTTCCATAGATGGATCTAAAGTAACATTATAATAATAAATAATTAAATATTTTTCATAAAAAGCGTAATTACCTTCGGTATTTTCTAAAACTTCCGCGATAAATTTAGGATATTTTAAATTTAATAATTCTTTAACTTTATTCTGAAAATCATCTAATTTATCTTTTTTTATAATATCGGTTAAAGTTAATTTATCTCCCGTTTTATAATTATAAATTTCACCATTATAGATATTATCTTTAAAAGTTACTAAACTAGCAATATCATTGGAAAATTTATAATTTAAAACAATTTCATCAGGATTAATACTAGATACGTATTTATCATAAATATCATTTTTGATACTTTCATTTTTATTTTCTTTAGAAAAAATAAGCAAACTAAGAATAAAAAGAATAACAATAGATATAAAACCTATTAGTAAATATTTATTATTTTTCTTTAATTTATACTTCATAATATCATTTCCTTTTTAAATATTTTTAATATTTCTTTTTTTAAAGACTATTAAACTACCAATTAACATAATTAAAAAATAAATTATACAAGTAATAATAGCTCTTTCAATACTTATATTATATGGCGATGATAAACCAAATAAATAATAAGAAAAATCCCAATTAGGTGTTACAAAAAATTTTAAAAAAGCTAACTTTGGATAAGTAATAAAACTATTTATAATTGAACTAGCTAGATATCCTAAAAAAGTTATTGTAATACTAAATGATGTACTTAAAATAATCGTTGATAAACTAAAACTTAACATTAGTAATAAAATTAGCATTGGTAATTTACTACTAAAGATTAAAAAATAATAACTAATAGCATTTAAAGTATAATATTTTCCCAAATCTACCGAATAACTGACAAAAGGAATACTTAAAGAGCTATAACCATATAATAACCCACCTATAATAAGCTCGGATAAAAATAAGAATATAGCTATAAAAGGTAACATTAAAAGAGCGGCAATTAATTTAGCAAAATAAATTTTCCATCGTTCAAAAGGTAATGTTAATAAATTTTTTATTGTTCCTTTATTAAATTCTTCACTAATTATACCCCCAGCTATCATAATAATAAATACTAGAATAATAATTTCACATTCACTATAAAGATTTAGAAAAACCATTCTAATAGTACTATTTTCTTTAGTATCGGTATTATTATCTAGAATATACTTATTTTCATAATAATTTTTAACTATTTCCTTATCTTCCTCATTAGGATTTTTTTCATAATTTATAATGGTATTTAAATCCCTTACCATTTCACTATAAGCATTATATAGATAATCATTACTTTTAAGTTCGGGATGGTTTAAAACATAATTATAAAGTTCAATTTTTCGATTTTCCATTTCTTTATTAATAGCTAATTCTTCACTATTCATATTAATTTCATTATTTTCATATTCCTTTAATAAATTTTTACTTTCATCTAACTTTTCATTTATAAAATATGCTAAATCATTATTTTTTATTTTTTCTTCAAAATTATTTAAAAGATTTAAATAACTATCGACGTTAGAATCATGATAAAAAAGAGCATTATAATAGTTATAAGCTAAAGAATAATAATCATTTAAAATCATATCTTCTTGCCAAGCATGATGATAATCTTTTAATAAACTATAAACTCTTATTTCCGTATTTAAATTTATAGTATCACTATTTGTAGAATCTATTTCTTTTAAACTATCTTCAGCACTATTTATATAAATTTGATAATTTTTAAACATAAGTGTATTTAAATTTTGATATAAAATATTAACTAAAAAAAGAAACAAAAAACCAATTATTAAAGTAATAAAAGTACTTTTTTTATGAAAAATTTTATAAATTTCCGCTTTAATTAAGTTAATCAATTTTATTACCTCCTGCTTTAAGTAAAAAAGCTTCTTCTAAAGACATTTCTATTTCTTTTACCTCATATATTAAAACTTTATCTTGGATTAATTTTTCAATAATCTTAGGTATATTTTCCCTACTCGTTTTTAAAATAAAACTAGTATCGGTAACATTTTCCATATTTTCTATTTTTAAGTTACGCGTATCATTAACGCTAAAAGAGTAAATATTATTATTTAAATGCTTTAATTTTTTAACATCATTAGTTTCAATAACCATTCCATTATTTATAATACAAACTTTATTACAAAAACTTTCTAATTCGGCAAGATTATGACTAGAAATTAATATTCCCATTCCTTCAGCTGCCAATTTTTTTAAAAGATTACGTAAATCTTTAATTCCTTCAGGATCTAAGCCATTGGTTGGTTCATCTAAAATTAATAAATTGGGTTTGGCTAATAAACTTCGCGCAATTCCTAATCTTTGGCGCATTCCTAAGGAATACTTACTTACTTTATCATTTATCCTATTTTCCAAGCCAACTATTTTTACCACTTCATCAATTCTATCTTTTTTTACATTAGGATACATATTAGCAACCAATTTTAAATTATCATAACCCGTCAAATACATATAAAACTCGGGATTTTCAACAATTGATCCTACTTTACTAATTGCTTTAACATAATCTTTTTCAATATCATAACCATTTATTATAACCTTACCACCATTAATATTTTGTAACCCCAAAATTAATTTAATTGTTGTTGTTTTTCCCGCCCCATTTGGACCAATAAATGCTAAAATGTCTTTTTCTTCAACTTTTAAATTTACCTTTTTAAGTATTTCTTTTTTTCCTAATCTTTTTTCTAAATCTTGACATTCTAATATAACCATTTTCTTCTCCTCAATTATATATCTTACGAATTTTTAATTATTTCCTTTTTTTCTAGGAAAAGTTTTTAAATAAACATCTTTAATATGATCATTTGTAATATGGGTATAAATACCCGTTGTGTTTAAACTAGCATGACCTAAAAGTTCTTGAACGCTTTTAATATCTGCCCCATTATTTAGTAAATGTGTAGCAAAAGTATGTCTTAAAGTATGCGGAGTAATATGTTTATTAATAGCAATATTTTTAATTAATTTTTGCATTAACACTTCAACATCACTCACGGTTAGGGGATTATTTTTATTATTAAGAAATAAATAAGGACTTAATATATTTTCTTTTTTTCTTATTTCTAAATATTTATTTAAATAAAATAAAGCATACTCTCCAAAAAATACGGTTCTTTCTTTACTTCCTTTACCATAAATTCGAATCGTTTTAGTATAAAAATCAATATCGTTTATTTTAATATTTACGAGCTCACTAACCCGACAACCCGTAGCATAAAATAATTCAATAATTAACCTATTACGCAAATCATGAGGATTATCCAAACTAATACTATCTAAAAGTAAACTTAATTCATTATAGCTTAAATAATTAGGTAATTTTCTTTCAATTTTAGGATTTTTAATACTGGCAAAATAATTAAAACTCAATAATTTTTCATTTATTAAAAAATTATAAAAACTTCTTATTGAACTTAACTTACGAGAAATAGAACTATTTTTTAAATTTTTATTGTCTAAATATTTTAAATAATCTCTTACTTCTAAACGATTTATTTTTAAATAATTTAAATTTTTATTTTTAAGGTAATTAAAAAAAGATACTAAATCCGTCCGATAACTACTAATAGTTTTATCAGAATAATTAAGTTCTTTTTCTAAATATAATAAAAATTTATTTATTTCTTCTTGCATTTTCGATACCTACACTAATTCTAATACTATCCTCTATACTATTTATCTTTTGATTAATATCTTCCATACTAATAGTCTTTTTACTAGCCAGATCATGCCGCCATTCAGTTTTTTCGCTTTCTTTCCAAGTTACATTATTATCTTCTAAAATTGCTTCATCCTTTTTTATTTCTCTAAGTAAATTCTCTTTTTCTAAATATAATTGACATAAAAGATAACTTAAATAATACACTTGCATTCTTAAATTATAACATTCTTTGGAAAAATTATTTAATAATAAATCATATTTATCTTCAATAATTTTGCTTAAATAATTTTTAACATTTATATTACTTAAAAACTTTATAGTATCATAATCGGTAAGAAATTCTTTATTTTCATAAACTTGTAATAAATCAGCAATTGCTAAATTAGATATTTCCATTTTCTTCCTCCACGGGTTCAAGAGTAATGTAACCTTTTAAGGTTTTGGATCCATTAATATCTTGTATAAAATCATAATTTATGAACATAACTTTTATATTCCAATTATGAATAGTTGTATCCGTAGCTTGGATTAATTTATTTAAAGCTATATCAAATTTACCAGTTACCCCGGTAATGTCAAAGCCTTCATAATCAGCAACTTTTTTATATTCTAAACCCGGTATTTCTTTAACTAATTCATTATTATTATCCGTAATAATTAATAATAATTCGGGATTTTCTTTACCTTTGGTATAAACAAAATTATTAATATCAATATTCAATTTAACATTATATCTTGCCTCAGCATTATGTTCACTACCTGCGATTAAAGTAACTGTTGCCAAAGTTTCATCAACTAAACTAGGCATATCTTTAGCAAAATTTAAACTATTAGCATGAATATTAATTCCTTCACCAGCATTAAAAACTAAAGTTGGCATTGTTGCCGATGTTGCTTTTCTTTGAGCACTTTCACGATTAATTGGGACAACCACAAAATAAGCAAACGCAGTGCTTAAAGTCATTACAATAAATAATATTATAAATACTATCGTTAACAATTGAGTTTGCTTCTTGCTCATAATTTATTCCTTTCTAATCGATAAAATCTTCAATTTTTTTATTTTTTAATTCTTCGCCAAAATTTTGAGCCATTATTTTTAAAATTTCTAATAGTTCTTCTTTATTATCTACTTTGGTAACATAAAATTCATCATTATCTTTTATTTCTTTTAAAATAGCATAATCCTTAGTATCTACTTGATTAGCTAAAAAATATGTTTCGTCTTGATAATTTATTTTTTCTAATAATTCCCATTTTTTATCATCTTCTAAAGTAATCACACTATCAACATTCATTATCGGCCCCTACTTTCTTCACTATATTCTAATATAGTATCATCTAAACTATACATTTCAATAGCTTTTTTGATTTTTTCTACTGTTTCTTTTTCTAAATTCTTAGGACTTTCTGGCTTTTTAGGTTTTTCAATTACTTTTTCTTCTATATCTTTTTCTAATTTAAATACTTCTTCCATTCCCTTAACCATACTCTTAAAGAATTTATCTTGGGCTTTATCTAAAAATTCTTTACATTTATCAGTGTATATAGTTAAAGGATAAGTAACAATATTTAAGCCTTCTGTTATTAAAGCACCAGAGAAAGAAGAAACAATTTTCAAAATTCCTAACATTTTTTTAGAAGTTTTGTTCTTCTTTTTAGAAGTTTCAATATTTTTAACCTTTTTTCGATTAGGATTTACTTCAGGAGCCTTATTATCCAAAACTTTTTTAGCTAATTTTGGCATACTTAACTCTCTTTTTTCTTTTCTTTTTTCCTTTGCTTCAACTTTTAAACTTTCAATATCTTTGGTTGTTTTAACTGCAACTTTCAAATTACCACTTTGACTAACAATGTTTAAATCATCATCAAAAGCAAAACCTTTAGGTAAAATAAAGGCATCAGCATCTTTTATCGTAGTAACTATTTTATTATCTATATAATTTACTTTATCTAATCCATTTAATTTTTGTAAAGCGATAACTAATTCAAAAAGATTCAATTCTTTAGTATTGTCTTCAAAGTCTAAATCAAAACTATCAATTTTTTGTAATTTTTCGACATCTTTACTTAACATTTTTCTTTGAAAAGCAAACTTTAAACATTCTTGATTCAAAATCATTTTATTAGTTATCCAAGTATCTAAACCATCTTTATTAATATAAAAACCTACTGGTAAGATTAAATTTTCCACACTAGTTGTAGCATATATTGATTTATAATCATTACTTAAACTTATATTACAATTAGGATTTAATTTTTTTAATTCGGCAATAAAAGTTTTCGCATTATAAATAGGATAAATTGGATAACTTACTTCTTCTTCATCAATTTGACATAATAACATATTATTTTTTTTATCATATATTACATTTTCTGGAAAAACTAAATTAGCTAAATTATCACAATAAATTTTATTAAACATATCATAATTAAAATTAATCCGCGGATTATATAATTGCAATAAATCAATTACTCTTTCAATGTTATCTTTATTTTGATAGACAAGGCCAAATTCTTGACATTTTTTTTCATAAGCGGAAATTCTTTTGCCAACAATATAACCTTGTTCCGTTATTACTTCATCCATTCTTCTATACCAAGAATTAATTAAACTTTGAATAGATTCTGGAATTTTAGAATGATCAATAAAATTTTTAAAACTATCTATTTCATTATCTATTAATTGAATATAATCAAAATAGTCATAATATTTTAAACTTTCTTCAAAACTTTTTTCATAATTATTAAATTTTAAATTAAAATTATTTAAAATTCTTTCACTTTTTAAATAAGAATCAATTAATCCCAATTGAGTCATCTTCTCTTTTTGAAGTTCTTTATTTGGACCAATACTTTTAGCTAAAAATTTAATTTGGGAACATACTTGATCATAATTTTTTTCAATATTTTTCTTTTCTTTTAATAAAGATACATAACAATATATTTTTTCTACTTTAGTTATAATTATATCAAATCTATCAATTATTTCATGATACGTATGTTCATCAATAATTTTATTTTGGTAAGCTTTGACAATATTAATTTTTAAAGATCTAATCCGCCCTACTATTTCAACCAAAGCATTTTTTTCGGTTTCATCAATTATGTTTTTCCCTTTAAGAATAATATTAATAATCCCTTGAAAGCCATATTTTATTCTTTGTTCTTCATATAAATTTTCATCAATAATTTTATATCCATAGTTTGTTATCATGGCATTATTTCCATTCATATTACTCACCTTCACCTATAATAACATTTTAACATAGAGAAAAAGAAAATGCAATTTCTTAGAACCATTTTCTTTTTAAAATTAAGCTACATCATTTAAATCAACATTTTCGTTAGCAATCATGTCAGCAAATACTACTTTAAACCGTTCAATTTCTTTTTTCCGCGCATCATCATAAATACTTTTAGTATTACAAATTGCTTTATAAAAATGTTTAAGACGAACTATTTTATTATTTTCATATAAAGCATAAGTAAAAGCATTAGCTACAACCGTTAAACAAATGTCAGGATAACGGCTCGAAATTTCATAAACTCTTTTATATTCATCGGTCATTTCTACAATAAAAGCCATTATTTTTTCCGTTATATATGGTTGATAGCCAATAGTTACACCTATTTGTTTTTCTAATTTAGGAATTGTTCCCATTAATATTTTAACTGTAGTTGCTTGATCAGCTTCCTCAACATCAATTTTTTGAAATCTTCTTAAAAAAGCCCGGTCTCTTAAAATATATTGTTCATATTCTTCACTAGTAGTAGCACCTATCATTTTAATAGTTCCTCTATCAAGACCAGCTTTTAACATATTAGCAAAGTCTATTCCCCCATTTCGATTAACTAATAAATGAGTTTCATCAATAAATATAATAGTTTTATCTTTTTGAGATAATTCCCGTATTAAAATATCTAAACGATTATCCATAGCATTATCGTTTAAAGTTGTTCCCATAAAAGAGGATATATTAAT
Source organism: uncultured Bacilli bacterium (assembly GCA_947628585.1). Lineage (GTDB taxonomy): Bacteria > Bacillota_I > Bacilli_A > RF39 > UBA660 > Onthocola_B. Next base: position 28,724 of record CANRAL010000005.1, read on the forward strand.
TTTTATTATTTCCCAGTCTTTTAGAGCATCAGGCACTAATTTATTTTTTATTCGATAAGCTAGTCCTTCAACTATAGCGGTTTTCCCTATACCGGCTTTCCCTACTAATAAAGCACTTTTTTCGGGTGTTAATAAAACTAAAATCATTTGTTTTATTTCTTCATCCCGAGCAATTGCCGGATCAGTTATATAGTCTTTTTGCGTTAAATTTTCTCCATATCGTTCTAACATACTAACATTTTCCATAACTAACCTCTCTTAATTATTATAACAATTTAAATTAAAATATAAAATACTTTAATCCGATTTTTCCGAAAAAATTTTTAAAACATAAGAAACTAAATCGCGAGCCGAATATTTATTTATAAATTTTCTTTGATTAGCCATAAATTCTTCTTGCAATTTTTCATCCGAAATTAACATTTTTAATTTAGTAATTACCTCTTCCTCATCATCAGCTTTTAAAGCCATTTTATGCTCAACAAAAAAGTTAGCATTATAATTTTCTACTCCCGGAATAGGCATCAAAAAAACAATTGGTCGATTTAAAATAGCAACTTCGGTAGTTGTAAGACCACCGGGTTTAGTAACAACAATAGAGCTTTTTAAAATCAATTCATTCATATTATTTACGAATCCTAATACCTCTAAATTAGGATTATTTATAGTTAATAAATCTAATTTAAGTTTTTCATTATGACCACATACAACAACTAATTTATAATCATTTATTTCCTTTAAAATATCTAATACAATATTTTTTATTTTTCCAAAACCCATACTTCCTGAGGTAAGTAATATTTGTTTTTCTTTTTTAGCCTTTATATTAGAAAATTTACTAGATACCGGAATACCTAAAGGAAGTAAAATATCCTCGGGCACTTTTTTTTCAATAAATCTTTTTTTCAATGATTCATGAGGAATGACAAAAGCTAAAGGTTGCGTTTCTTCCCAAAAAGGAATACATTCATAGTCGGTAGCAACATTAATAAATTTTACATTTTCATCTTTATTTAAAGCCGTAAGAGCTATACAAGGAAACAAATGCGTTCCAATTACAATATCAATATTATTATTTTTAATATAATTAGCTAATTTTTCTTTTACTAAACTATTTAAGCCATATACTGGACTAGGAATATTAGTTTTACTATAAATTTCGCCAAGACGATAAACGCCTTTAAATATTAAACCATTATTTTTGGTGGAATCTAAATATATTTTTTCCGCGATTCGACTAGCTTTAGGGCCAATAATATCCATATAATCTTGCACAATACATTCAATATTATTTGCTAAAAATTCATCTTTTATATGTTTGGCGCAAGCATTATGTCCCCCTCCTGTACTACATGTAAGAACTAAAACTTTCATTTCTAACTCCAATTATTACAAAACATATTTTTTAAATATTCTTGATTAAATGTATGATCTAATAAATTTTCATAAACATTAACCGGAGGAATATTTCTTTCTTTATTTTTAGCGCGAGCAACAGCACTAACTGTTAAAGCTAAATCAAATGCTAAAAAAATAAGTAGAAAAATGCTAATTTTTTTTCCTTTATTATAACTCCATAAATCAATAAATTTTATTATCCAATTGTATATAAATTTTATATAAAATATTCCGAGTAACCCCCACATAATTGAATAAGATAAGCAAACTCGTCCATTTATATTAAGAAAATTATTACTATAATCCCAAGCTGTAAAACCTAAAAATAACTCCATACCCCAACTACATATATATTCTAAAATACTGCCAGCAATAAAACTAATCATAAAAATTTTCCAAGATTCTTTTTTTTGATAACGATATAAAAGGGCTGTCAAAAGGCAAGCTCCAAAACCATAAATAATATTAAAAGGACCTAGAACTAAAGCTGAATGATTTATAAATTTATGACTTTTAAGAAGAGTAAAAGTTACTTCTATAATCCAACCAAAAACACTACCGATTAAAAAAATCCAAAATAAATAATACGTATTTAATTTATCTTTCATACTTCACCCACTACATTGTATTCTTATTTTTTAATTTTTTTGCTTATTTTTCGATTACTTAAAAAATAATTTTTAATACATATATTGGTTACAATCAACCTCTTTATATATTTTATAGCATATCACTTTTTAGTTAAAAAAGCAACCAAGGGATTAACATAAAAAAACAAACCTATTTCTAGATTTGTTAAAACCAAAATGGCGCCCGTTGTAGGACTCGAACCTACGACCTAACGGTTAACAGCCGTGCGCTCTACCGACTGAGCTAAACGGGCATTACTCATTAAGTATATATTTATTTTAGAAAAATGTCAATTATTTTTATAAATATTTTTTTAAATTTATGGTTAGTATGTGATAATGTCTTAAGTGTTAGTATTTGAAAATGTCTCAAGACTAATATATTATATGTCACCGCGGTGACATAATGAGAAAGGTAAAGTTAAGAATGAAAGAACAAGAAAAATATGAATTTTATATTTGGTTTTAATTCAAGATCAAATATGGTTTTCATTATGAGGATGCGGACTGATTATACCTTATAAAAAATTTATTTCAAAGACCCAAAGATGAAATTTAAAAAACGTTAATTTATCCTTTTTTAGAAATTTTAGAAGATTAAAACTCCTTTTTTTAGTGAATTTTTAATTAATTTCGTTAATTCGACATTTTTTTTAATAACTCTTTACTATAATACATCCTTATGTAAAGGAGAATTACATGGATACTACTACGGAAAATATTACACTCATAAATTATAGCAATAAAGAAATTAATCAATTTAAAAATGGTAAAGTTATTATTGCAAACAATTCAGGAGATATTAAAAAATTTATTAGAGATGCTCAAACATCTAATAATAATCATAAATTATATTTTGGAAAAATTAATTCACAAACTGCATCAAAAATTAAAATATTATTTAACATTGATGTAGAAAATTATAATGTATCTTTGAAATTGGATAATGTGAAGCATATTTTAAAAAAACATGGAAATCAGAAAGAATACTTAAGAGGACAAGTTCCAATATTAGAATCTGATTTTGAATTAATACCATATATAATTTCAAATTTTGATACTATTAAACGAGGCTTAAAAACAGCTCAAGATAAACCTGTTATCATATGTATGAAACAAATTAGAATTAATTATTATTTAGTAAGTTATGTTTCTAACAAACATCATAATTTAGAAATTCAAACAATGTGGAAAATAAAAAAGAACTCTGCCACTATGAATAATATTTCTAAAAATCCTATTCCAACGTCCGAAAACGAATAGTGGTACAAGTTCTTTACTACAATTAATATTAACATATAAATAATTTAATGTCAAATTTCACCCGCCCAATTATTTAAACATTATTTTTATAAATATTTTTTTAAATCTTGAATATTATGTTCTAAAGTATCCATCAGTTTTTGACATAAGGATAAAATATCCGAATTAGTACTATTTTTCTTATTTAATATGGCATTTAACTCTATTATGCCATTAAAACTACCTTGAAGCATCATTTTGGTTATTTTTTCATCATTACAATTATTCACTAATTCCATTTCTGTCATAATATTAGAACTTACTTTAGTAACTTTACTTATTCCTTTAGCCTCTACTTCATAATCCCCTAATAATTTAATAGCATCTATTCTAATTAAATTATATTCTCTTCTTTCATCAATAAATATTTTTTCTAAAGCTTTATTTTTAATTTTACTAAGAACATTATCAATTCCAATTATCCCCATATCTACAATTTTATAAATATTATTTAATATTAAAATATCATCTTTCAAAAAATATCACCACTTTTATTATGGGTGATATTTATAAAAATTATACTTCTTGAATAACCGCGATAATCATTGGTTTACATTCTGTTTCTTGATATAAAAATCTACTTAATTCTTCTCTAATTTCAATTTTTATTTGATTATAATCAACATATCTAGGATTAATATTGCGATTAATTATCTCTTCACAAATTCGTTTTATTTCTTGAATTAAATCTTGAGAATACTTAATATAAATAAATCCTCTTGTAGTTACTTCAGGTCCTACTATTAAAACTTTATGTTGCTTATCAACTGTAGCACTAATTAAAACAATACCGTTTTCGCTTAACATTTCGCGATCCTTAATAACTAAATCACCAATATCATCATTACTTTTACCATCAATTAATATATCGTTTACTTTAATTATTTCTCTTTTTTCCAATAATTTACCATCTTCAAAAAAGACTGCTTCTCCATTTTGTTTTAAAATTATATTTTCATTGGGAATACCAAGTTCACTTGCTAAATTAGCATTATTAAACATATAACGATATTCTCCTTTTACAGGCATATAATATTTAGGATTCATGAGTTTTATCATTAACATTAAGTCTTCTTTCGCTGCATGATGTAAGATTTTTTTACCCGCGGGAATAGTTACGATATTACAACCAAACATAGCAAGTTCATTTTGTAATTTTACTAAGATTTTTTCCGTACTATCATATCTTGGCTCTGCGAAAACGATCGTATCAGTATTTTTTAAATTAACAAATTTATCATATCCATTTAAGATTTTATTTAAATTAGCATAAGGATAAGCACGATCATCATTAATTAGAAGTATAGCATCTTCATCGTTAACATTTGATAAATCTCCTAATAAATCTTGAGGAATGTTTAAATATCCTTCTTTACGAGCAAAATTTATAGCATTTTGAAGACTTTTACCCATAACTACTACTTTTCGATGTTTATTTAAAGCCGCATTTAAAATTTCTTCTATCGTATATAAATGACCTGATAGGACCGAAAAAAGAATTCTTTTTTCATTATGATTAATTATATCACGATAAAATTCAACTAATCGATGATTAGGGGATGTATGACCACTAACTTCAGCAAAAGATGATTCACACAATAAACATAAAACTCCTTGTTTGCCAACATATGCAATTTTGCCTAAATCCATATCATAAGCTCCTTGCATTGTCGGATCAATTATAAAATCTCCCGTATAACAAATAGCTCCATCCTTAGTATTAACCACATACATAACGGCATCAGGAGTACTATGCGTCACAGAAATTGGAAAAATAGAAACCATTCCAAAATTTATTTTCCTATGCGGTTTTATCTCAATAATATTTTTTTCAGGAACTTCGGTTTCTAATAATTCAAATTTTGTATATTTTGTAGCATAAACCTTTAATTCGGGAATAGTTTTAATTAAATCAGCAACGGCTCCCATATTTTCCTTATGACCATGCGTTATAAATAAGCCTTTAATTCTTTTCCGGTTTTTTTCTAAATAAGAAAAATCTGGCATAATATAATCTATTCCTAAAATATTACCACTGGCATATTTAATCCCACAGTCAAAAACAAAAATGTCATCATCAACTTCTATAACATAGGTATTTTTACCACTTTCGGCTAGGCCACCAAGACCTAATATTTTTATTTTACTCAATTTTCTCACCTCAAAAAAATATAAAGCTTTTCTTTCTGAGATTAATTATAGCAAATTTTTTTTTAAATGTCTATTTATTCTCTAATGTTACTGATTTTTTAGTTAACATTTCGTTTATTTTTTCATCAAATTCTTCGTCAATAACACCTTCAATGTTAGTCATTTTATTAATTAATTCATATGTTTCAGGCCATAAATATTTAATTAAATTTAAATATTTTTTTATTAAATCTTTATCAATTATATTTTCTTCTAAATACCTTTTACGAATACTTTCAAATAAATTACTATAATGTAAACTATAAGCATCGCGAATTGCATCCCCTAAATCATAAAATAAAATGTCATACATTTTTTCTAAACTATCTTCAAGATTAGCTAACATATAATCTCTAGGGCTTATTAATTCATCATTTACTTGCATTACTTTTTCCCTATCTAATTTATACTCTGTATTATTTATTTTTATTTCCAACTCTTTCTTAACATTTTCTTGCCATTTTTGAAAACTTTGAACTACAAAATTATTATAATCATAGACAATACTTTTACCTGTATTTTGAAATAAACTATCCATAGGTAATATTTCCTCGTTAGCAAAATCATATTCTTTAACATTATAATAAGATAAGATTTCTCCCGTTTTAATATCCTCTAAAAACCATTCAGTTGGTCTTTTAAATCTTACATCTAAATTCTTTTCATCATAAAATTCCACTAAAGCATACATTAAACATAATTTATTATTTTCTATTCGAAAAATTGGATCGTAAAGAATAATTTCTTTTTCTTTTTTTTCATTAATATACTTTTGAGCTAAATCTCTTAATTCATTAAAATTTTTCATTTTCAATAATTCTCCTTAATTTTTTTCTAGCCTCATATAAATAGTATTTTACCAAACTTTCTTTCATATTTTCTTTATGGGCTATTTCTTTAATTGAAAGGTCTTGATAATAATAAAGGTTAACAATTGTTTTTAAAGGTTCAAAAAATTTTTTAATATTAATAGCCAATAAATTTTTAATTTCTTCAGTTTCGACATATTTTAATATATCTATATCATTTTTTATAATATTTTCCATTTCCGCGGTAATAGTTATCTCTTTTTTCCTTTTTTCATATTCTTTAACTTTTTTACACCAAGTATAGTAAGCAAGTTTCCATAAAAAATGTTCTTCATTTTGAATAATAATATTTTTACTATGAGCCTTAACTAATTGTAAGTAAATATCTTGTCTTAAATCTTCAGCATCTAAATAATTATGACATTTTTTCAGACACCAAATAAATAATTCTTTATCATACTTATCTAAACCTTTATTCATTTTTTTCACCTTTCACTTATATAGTATCAAATATTAAAAAAAAGTTAGGATTTATCTATAAAATCAGAAATAATATTACAAAAGTTACTATTATTACTTTTAAACTCTTTGGGTACAAAGTTTTTTATATCTTTTATTATAGAAGCAATATCCATAGGATCATCAAGCATCATTATATATCCTAATTTAGCAAATTCACTCGCTATTTCTATTTGATGATCATTTGTGTGTTCCCCATAGATGGCCCTTCTAGGTATAGCTACTACCTTTTTATGATTAGTTATTCCTGTCATAATGGAACCCACTCCAGCATGAGTAATTAAAAAAGAGCATTGGGCAATGTAATCATTAAATTTTTCCATTGGAATTAATTTTAAAATTTCCATATTTTTAGATTTATAATCAGTTAATCCTGCCTGAACAACTACTTTTTCTTTAATATAACCCTCATTTATAGCTTTATCAATGCCTTCTAATAATCTTTTAAAACTTTTATCTTGTGTACCTAATGTTACAAAAATCATGTTTCCTCCTCCTAAAAAATAAATCCCCCATAAATTGCTTTAGGATATAATTTAAGCATACTTTCCCATTGAACTATAAACAAATCAGCAAAATGATAAATTAATTTACCAGTTATTGTTTTTTTATTTATATTAGCCATGGTTTCAATATAAATTATTTTACTTCCAAATATTTTACCAATACAACACATAGGACCTGCGGTATGCGCTCCTGTTGTAACAATATATTTGGGATGAAATTTAAAATATAAATATAAACTTTTAAAACAATTAGCAATTAATTTAAAAGGATAAACTAAAGGATGATCTTTAGTTCCATATATTAAAAAGCCTATTTTTTTACCATATTCTTTTTTTAAATTAATTGTAGATGAAGTCTTTTCTGTAATTAAATATGAATCATATTTTTTAAATAGTGGTTTTAATTGTAATAATTCTTGTAAATGACCTCCTGTTGATGAAATAAATAAAACTTTTTTCTTTTTCATTTTTACCCTCTTTTAAATTGTACCAAATTTCCAAAAAAAAGTCTCTATTTAATAAAATTATTTTATAAATAAAAAGTGTTAGTTTTATTAAAATTCTAACACACTATTTATCATATACTTTATTATAATATTTTTCAATTAAATCTATTGTAATCTCATCATTTATTTTTGTTTTTTGCCATGGTTCTTCTTCATGCGTAAAATCAATTAATTTATTGGCATCTATAGGTCCATAACAATTTACAACTTCTTCAATAACTTTTTTTAATCCCAAAGAAATGTTTTTAATTGTTGCTTTACTCTTTATGCCTTCGGCATGATTTTTCTTATATAATTGATACACCTCATTTACAACTGGACCATATGACCACGCTAATATTTTTTCATGATATGCTTTTTCTTTAAATGAAACCAAACATATAGCTTGAACAAAATAAAGTAATTTTTGTAATTTTAAATTAGTAATATATTCGGGAACTATATTATATTTTTTAACTAATTCATCAACTTTTAAATTATAGATAGCTATTAAATTTTCGGCAATATCAAGTGCGGAAGATGTTTTAAAATCTAAAACGTTTAAATCAAATTTATTTATATCAACTAAAGCGTGTCGCTTTAATATTTGTAATTCTTTAATTCTTACTAATAAAGTGTTAAATAAAGATTCACTAATATTTTTACGATTTTGAAAAAGCAAAAAATACATATTATCGGGATTACTTGATAATCTCATTATCGCATCAACGGCTTCAGTTTGAATTGCTCCTTTTTCAAATCTATGAATGGTGATTTCCCCTACCCCTAAAACTTTCGCATATTCTTTTTGGGTTAAACCATATTTCTTTCTTATTTTTTTAATTTCTTCATTAGTAAGAAGATTATTTTTCTTTTTGTAAATATTATATAACCTTTGATCATTTTCGATTTCAATATTTCGATCAAATATTTCTTCTCCCTTTTCATCAACTAAATAAAATTCATCATACTCAATTAATGTTTCTTTTACATTTACTTTTACTTTTCTAACCCTTAAATTATCTTTATTACGCATTTTTATATCCTCCTAAAATTCTAATCATGACATGATATTATCTTTATTCTATCATATGGAACTTTGCTATCTTTTTTTATCTTAACATAAAAATTAACTCCATCCATTATTTCTTTTATAAAGATAAAAACCTCTTCATTAGGCATATCCCTATCGATTACGGGACCTTTAACTAAATCTAATTCAGAAATAGTTTTAAGAAAATCCTCGATATCATAAATAGTTAATCCATATTTTCTACGAGAATTTCTATTTTTTTCAGTTGGTACAATATCATATGTTTTTTTCAATAATTGATTTATGAAGTAAATTAATAATTTGTGTAACATTCATTAGAACTCCCCATATCCATAATAACATACCTTTTCCAAAATTATCAATTGATAATTTTGCTTTTTAACAAAAAAGACTTATTTTTTTGAATAAGTCTTGCATTTTAATATTAACAAGATAATATTTTACATACAACAGCCGCGATCATAAACATTAGATACAACATTTTCTTCACAACATGTATATTCTGGACGATAAGTATGGCGATATACATGATGATTTATAATTCTTGTGTTGCAAGGCATAATATGAGGGACTTCATAACAAATATAACGATGGCAAACTCTTTCTTGAGGGCATTCATAAATTGGTTGACAACATGTACCCATCATATCTGGACAACATTGTCCCATATTCATATTCCCCATATCTTGTTTGCTTTCAAACATTTTATCTTGTTTCATTTCTTTTATTTCTTCATTAAAATAATTCATATTTACAATTCCTTTCTAATTTATCCTATTCCAAAGATAATTTATTGATTAGGAATTTGTCTAATAAATTATTATAATTATTTTAAAGATTTAATTGCTTCATTATAATCACTACTATGATAAATATAAGAACCACTTACAACATAATCAACATCATGTAGCTTTTTTACAGTTTCAGAATTTATTCCCCCATCAAAACCAATTATTAACTTGGAATTAATTGTTTTTATTTGAGCAATTTTGGATAAAACATCATCAATAAAGGTTTGACCACCTTTACCTGGATTAACACTCATAACAAGAATGCTATCAACCAAGGAAAAATAATCTTTAAGTTCATCTACTGTTTCATTAGGATTTATGGCAATTCCTAATTTAATATTTCTTTCATTTACTTTTTCCCTTAATAAAGGAAAATTAGTTACTGTTCGCGGATGAACCGTAATTCTATCAACATTTAAATTGCTAAAATAATCTAAATATTTTAAAGGATCATTAACCATTAAATGGATATCAATTGGTTTCGTAGTTTCCTTTAATAAATTAATATTTTCGATATTAATGTTATCACTTTCAACATATTTACCATCCATCAAATCTAAATGAATATAATCAGCAATAGAATTATTTATTTTTTTTATTGTTTCTTTTAAATTAACACTATCTAAATAACTTACGGCTACTTTCATAAATCTCCTTTTTAAATAATAAATAATTTTGATATCTACTATTTAATATTTTACCTTCTTTTACTATATTTTTAACACCACATTCATCTTCTTTATCATGATTACAGTCCTGATATTTACAATTAACTGATTTAAATTCTGGAAAAGTATTTTTTAATTCTTCCAAACTTATTTTTAAGTCAACTAAAGAAAATCCAGGAGTATCAATAAAATAAATGCCCTCAATGTCATAAATTTCGACATGACGCGTAGTATGTATTCCCCGATTTAATGCATCACTTATTGGAGAAGTTTTTAAATTTAATTTAGGATTTAATTGATTTAAGAAAGTACTTTTACCCGCGCCCGATTGACCAGTTAATGTAACAATTTCTCCTTTTAAGAGTTTTTTTAATTTGGCAATTTTCTTTAAATCATTATTAAATATTGTTAAATATCCTAATTTTTCATAATAAGTACTCAACTTTTTTATTTGTTCTTTATTATCTACTAAATCTAATTTAGTAAATAATATAATAGGTATTACTTTATGACTTTCAATTATTGTTAACATTTTATCTAATAAATATAAATCCAAATCTGGTTTTTTTAAACTAGTAGTAATAATTGCATATTTAATATTAGCTACCAGTGGCCGATCTAATACATTTATTCGGGGTAAAATTTTAATAATTAAGTTATTTACCGAATCTATTATGACTTTATCCCCTACTAAAGGATTATCTTTTAAATAACGAAATTTTCCCCGAGCTTGACATATATATTCTTTATTATCTACTTTAACAGTATATTGATTACTGATTATTTTAGTTATTATTCCTTCCATTTTTATTGTAAACCACTACCACCATCTCCGACATCGGGATTACCTATTTCATCATCGGGAACAAAAGTTGATCCTTCAATTGCTACTTTTACGGTCAAACTAGCGCCTTCCTTAACTATTTTACCTGGTTCCCGGCTTTGATAAAATACTGTTCCCGGAGCATAATCGGAATTAACTTCTTCTTTAATTGTTAAATTTAAGCCCATTTCATCAGCGAAATCTTTAACTTCATCTAATGTATAATTATCATTTAGAAAATCAGGATATTTATTATCAAGTTTAGGAATATATAAAGTTATATAATCACCTTGACTTAATTTTGTACCCGCAGCGACATCTTGTTTAAAAATTACACCCTCTTCATAATTATCAATATCTTCAATTGGAATATCTTCTCTTTCAATTAATACTTGTAAACCTAAAGTTTCTAACCGTCCCTTTATTTCATTATAATTTTCACCCGTATAATCTTCTATTTCAATTTCATTATCCCCCGTCGAAACATATAATGTAATAATAAATCCTTCTTTGCGAATACTGCCGGCGATAGGATTAGTTTTAATAACTTCACCTTCATTAACGGAAGAACTTGGTTGTTCTATTTGTTCATCAGCTATATTAAAACCAGCTTCTCTTAAAGTTCTTTCGGCTTCAACTATCTTCATTCCCGTCACATCAGGAATCTCTACTTGTTTTGCTTTTGTAATATAAGGTACTAAGACAAAAATAGTCGTAATAATGACAACCAAACCAACAAAAATACTTCCCAAAATAATTAATATTTTATTTTGATTATTTAAATCATTTGTCGTTATTTTTTTCGCTATTTTTTCGTCATCTTCTTTCTTTTTAGGTTTTTCTTCCTTTTTATCTTTAATAGTTTTTATTAACTTGGTATCATCATAATCATTTTCAGGATATTTAAAGGTTATTTTTAACTCATTTTTCCGTGATTCATCTAAACAAGTTTTAAGATCTTCATGCATTTCTCGAGCATCTGCATAACGATTTTTAGGATTTTTCGCGGTAGCCTTTAAAATTATATTTTCTACACTTTGAGGAATATCGGGAATTTCATCTCTAATACTTGGCATTGGTTCCTTTAAATGTTTTAAAGCAATTTCTACAGCATTATCCCCTTTAAAAGGAAGTTTACCACATAATAATTCATACATTAAAATACCAATTGAGTAAATATCACTTTGTAAAGTAGCTCCCTTACCACTTGCTTGTTCGGGAGGTAAATAATGAACGCTACCCATAACACTATTAGTTTGGGTAAGTTGCGTAGAATTAATAGCCATAGCAATACCAAAATCAGTTATTTTAATTAAGCCATTTTCTAATATCAATATATTTTGGGGTTTAATATCCCGATGAATTATATAAGAATCGTGAGCAACGGATAAGCCATTGGTAATTTGTAAGACAATATCAACTACTTCACTAACAGTTAATTTTCCCCGCTTTTTTAAAAGATTCTTGAGGTGCTTTCCTTCTACATATTCCATAACTATGTAGTATTCGCCATTATCTTCTCCAACATCATAAACTTCAACGATATTAGGATTAGATAAACTAGATGCACTTAAGGCTTCTCTTTGAAATCGGCGGACAAATTTTTCGTCATTGGCTAAATCGCCCCTTAAAACTTTAACGGCAACGGAACGATCTAATATAGTATCATAAGCTAAATAAACATTAGCCATGCCTCCTTCGCCAATTGACTTTATAATTTGATATCTATCCGATATTTTTTGACCTTTCATTATCACTTTGTATCACCACTTTCTCGCACTAAGTATGCAATAGATATATTATCGTTTCCCCCTCGAGCATTACATTTTTTGATTAATTTTATTACCTTTTCTTCAATCGTTAATTCTTCAGTTAATAATACTTTTTCAATTTGTTCATCAGTCAACATATTAGTTAATCCATCACTGCATAAAAGAATAGCCTCACTGGCATTGTCAACATCAAACATATCAACTTCACATTTTTCACTGGCTCCCAAAGCTTTCATTAAAACGTTTTTCTTAGGATGATTTTTTGCTTGTTCTTCCGTAATATTTCCGGCATCTACCAATAAATTAACCAAAGTATGAGGTTTTGTTACTTTATGCAAACGGCCATTTTTTAAAGCATAACCTGATGAATCTCCAATATTACATATAATAATAAATTCTTTAGTAATAATCGCCGCCACTAAAGTTGTACCCAACCCTTTAGAATTTTCATTTTTTTCACCATAATCAATTATTTCTTTATTTATTTCATAAATATTATCATTTAACCAATTTAAAGCATCTAATTTTGTACCAATGGAAGAACTTTCCGTAAATCTTTTTCCTAAATGCGTAACCGTTATTGAGCTCGCTACTTCACCTTTGCGATGACCTCCCATTCCATCGGCTACAACCATCAAATATTCCTCACTATTATTTTTTAAGATAGTAACACTATCTTCATTATGACTTCTTATTTGACCTGTATCTGTTAAATAAAATGTTTTCGTTTTAATCACTCTCGCTTCTTAACTGCCCACATGCAGCCTTAATGTTACCCCCAAATTCTTTGCGAATTGTAACATTAATATTATTCTTTTTTAAAATGTTCGAAAATTTGATTACATTTTCTTTCTTACTTCTACTAAATTCTATGTGAGCTGTTTCATTATATGGTATTAAATTCACATAGACATTCATTCCTTTTAACAATTTAGAAAGATTTATAGCATCAATTTCTCTATCATTTACCATATTAAGCATAACATATTCTATAGTTACTCGTCTATTAGTTTTTTGAATATACTTCTTTATTGTGTCAATAAGTTTATCTAAACTATACACTTTATTGACAGGCATTATTTTATTTCTTAATTCATTTGTAGGAGCATGAAGAGAAATAGCTAAATTAACTTGCCAATCAAGATTCATAAATTCTTCAATTTTAGGAATTATCCCACATGTTGAAATTGTTATATGTCTTGAACCAATAGCTAAGCCTTTAGCATCATTTATAATTTTAACAAAATTAATAACATTATCATAATTATCAAATGGCTCACCGATTCCCATTATAACAACATGAGAAACTTTAGCTTTAATATAATCTTCAATTAAAATAATTTGTTCTACCATTTCATATGTTTCTAAATTTCTTCTTTTCTTTAAACGACCACTTTCACAAAAAGCACATCCCATATTGCAACCTACTTCGGAAGAAACACAAACACTTAACCCATAATCATGTTCCATTAATACTGCTTCAACCTTTTCATTATCTTTTAAACGAAATAAAAACTTTTTAACTAAGGGACCTTCTAAAACTTTTTCAATACTTATAAATTCTACTTTAAATGTTTCTTTTAATTTACTAATTAAATCTTTTCCCACATTAGAAAAATTATCAAAATTATAATCTTTCTTTTGATATAACCATTCAAATATTTGAGTTGCTTTAAATTTCTTTTCATTTTGCGAACTCAAAAACTCTTCTAGTATTTCTTTTGTATAATTCATTAAATTTTCCATATTTAAATTATAACACTGGTTTAAAAATAAGTAAACTTATCCCTTAATTTTCCTTAACATAAGTTAAATTATAGTTTTCATTTTCCTTAACAATATTTACGGTAAGAATATTATTATTTTTAGTTACTTTAAATACATAATTATTATAGTCAAATTCACAATAATTAGCTACACATTGTGATTCATTTATTATAGTTATTAAAATATTGTAATCCAAAAAGACACTATTTAAATTTTCATATAAATTCGTTATTTCTTTTCTTTCATTTAAGGTAACTTCATAGATTACATTATTTTCTTTTTCATATTTAATTATTTTATCTTCTTGCATTTTATAACCAATTTCTTTTTCGTTAGTTACTTTACCTTCAAAATTATATTTTTCTTCATTAATTACTATATTATAAACATAACTATAATTAGAATATTTAATTTCTTCTTTATTACTATTTAACTCCGGTTTATTATTATTATTATTATCAGTTTTGGTATTACTTCCAGTTATAGCAATAATATAAATAATTGCTATAAATATAACCCAAAATCCTAACTTTATCAAAGCTTTTCCTTGTTCACTTTGCCAATATTCTTTTTTCATAATTTCCTCATCTTAAACCATTTAAATAATTTTTAATAGGCATTTCTTTCTTACCTATCGGTTTTATAATATCAAAATAAATAATTCCATCTTGAACCATAAGACCTAAACTATCTTTAGTTCTTATAATATCCCCAACATTAGGATTATCTTTTTCTAGAAAATGAGCTGCGATGACTTTAAATTCATAATCTTTAGTTTTTAAATAAGCTAAAGGACTCGGATTAAAGGCTCTTATTTTATTAATTATTTTTTCGCCCCTTTCGGAGTAATCAATAATTTCATCTTCGCGAGTTATCATTTTCGTATAACTAGCTAAGTTATTATCTTGCTTAGTTCTTATAACTTTTCCTTGTTGGATATTTTCTAAATTTTTTTCTAATAGTTTAGCTCCTAATAAACTTAATTCATCTTCTAAAGTTTTTAAATTATCGGTATCTTTAATCATATATGTTTCTTTAGCAATGATATCTCCGGTATCCATACCTTCATCCATATACATTAAAGTTACGCCGGTTTGTTTTTCACCATTTAATAAGGCATATTGAATAGGAGATGCCCCCCGATATTTAGGAAGTAAGGAAGCATGAATATTAATTGAACCATATTTGGGAATATCTAAAAGTTCTTTAGGTAAAATTTGACCATAAGCACAAGTTACAATTAAATCTGGTTGCATTTTTTGAATAATTTCATAATCTTCTTTAATTTTTAAAGGTTGAAAAACTGGAATATGATTATCTATTGCTAACTTTTTAACAGGACAAATAGTTAATTCTTTTTTCCGCCCTACTTCTTTATCCATTTGACTTACTACTAAAATAACATTAGTTTTTTCAATTAACATTTCTAAAACCGAAGTAGCAAATTTGGGAGTTCCCATAAAAACAACTTTCAAATTTTTCATTTTCATCACTAAATTAATTCTAACAAAAATTATAAAAAAATAAAAGTCTTATAAAGCTTTTATCTCTCTTTTCGTTTTATTTATCTTATTTTCAATATTAACTCTTTCCACTATGAATAACATAAAAATAGCATTGATAGTAAAACTACCTCCATAACTTAATAAAGGTAATGGTACTCCAGTCAAAGGAATTAAGGCTAAAATTCCTAATAAATTAATTAAAATATGTAAAGCTAAATACCAAAAAGAACCATAGGCTAAAATACTACAACGCAAGGTTTCACTTTCTCTCGCTATTTTTAAAATTCGCATTAACATATATACATAACCAATTATTATTAAAATACCCGTTACTAATCCTAATTCTTCCACAATAATTGGAAAAATAAAATCTGTATGACTATCTGGTAAATATAAATATTTTTGTGTACTATTTCCTAATCCAACACCAAATAATCCCCCATTATTTATTGCAATAAAGCCATTGCATACTTGATAACCAGTAGGATCTTGATATCTCGTACAAGGTTTTTGAAAAGTTAATCTACTTAATTGCATACTGTTAAAAAAAGATTCACCAGAATAAAGAACTGCTACAACCACGATAATGATAGCCACAGCAAAAATTTTTATAACTTTCATTAAATTATTTTGAACAATTGGAATACTAATAAAAATTAAAAATATTAAACCAGCAATAATAGCAGCACTTCCCAAATCGGGTTGCATTATAACTAAACCTACAATAATTGCCCCTATTCCTAAAGGAACAAAATAAGCATAAAGATTTTTAACATTTTTACTTTGTAAAGTTTGATAATAAACCGCGGAAAAAATAATTAAAATTGTTTTGGCAAATTCACTAGGTTGTAATTTAAATGGTCCTATATCAAACCAACTAATAACATCTCTTGTAACCTTCCCTTTAATAAACAATAATGGTAAAGCAATTAAAATAGCAATAATGCCAAAATAAGCTAATTGTTTATAACTTCGAGTTGGCAATTTTAAAATAATTATAAAACCGATTAAAAAGCCGACGATTAAAAAAATAGCTTGTCGAATAAAAAAATGATAAGGCGTAGTATCATAAGTAATAACCGCGGATACACTACTTGCTGAATAAACCATTATTAGGCCTAATATGCTATAAATTATCATTAATATTAAAAGAGGCAAATCAATTTTTTCAAATAATTTACGCATATGCATTATCTCCTTATAGTAATTTTAACATTATTAAAAGAAAATACAAAACTTTTTTCAAAAAATAGGTATTTTTAATGTCAAAAACTGACTATGATGAGTAAATTATATTAGATACATAAAGGAGGTATAATATATGTATTATTACGGAAATAATGGTTACTATGGCGGAGGCTATGGTGGCTGTCAAGCAACTCCTTGTGGTGGTGGATCTTATGCCGGCTATACAAGTGGATATGGTGCAGGAGCTGCCTTATGGATTGTTCTATTTATCTTATTAGTAATTATCTTAGGTGCTGGATGGTTTGGTAATAATAACAATAATAATTTCAACAACTAAGAAATAGATTTTTAAAGGAGAATATTACATTTTCCTTTATTTTTGCTTTTTTTTATAAATTATGATAAAATTTAGGGCGGTGGAAGTTTATGAAAATACCTAAATTAAAAATTTTAGATGAAAGACATAAAATACTTCGAAGTAAAAGTAAGGAAGTATCTTTTCCTATGGATCAAGATACCATTAATTTATGTGGGGAAATGATTAAATATTTAAAATTAAGCCAAGATGAAAAAATCGCCGAAAAATATAATTTAAGAGCTGGAATGGGACTCGCCTTTATTCAATTAGGAATACCTAAAAGAATATTTGTTATTGCTAATGAAAAAGAAGATAAAACTTTTGAGGAATATACTATTATTAATCCCAAAATAATAAGTCAAAGTGAAGAATTAGTATATGTGGGTGAAGGTGAAGGCTGTTTAAGTGTTAATCGTGATGTTGAAGGAATTGTTCCAAGAAGTGCTCGAGTAACTATAGAATATAATGACTTTTTGGGTAATACTAAAACAATTCGAGTAAGAGAAGAATTGGCGGTGGCTTTTCAACATGAAATAGATCACTTAAATGGTATTCTTTTTGTCGATCGAATCGATAAAAAAAATCCATATAAAGATCAAGATAAAATGCGAGAACTTTAATTTTCTTGCATTTTTTAGTTTTTTTTGTTAAAATAGCCATTCGAGGTGAAAAAAATGACAACCTATCAAGAAACAATAAAAGAAATTTTAGGTAATGCTTTAAATAAATCAGCCCAAATAAGAGACTATGCAACTAAAGAAAATGCTAAATATCGTTTAAATTGTGCTTTAAACAATAACTATAATGATATTAATCGTTATGAAAAATCAATTATTGAAATGCAAAATGTTGTTAAACATAATGCTATTAAATATGCTTATGTAGCTAATAGTGATTTATTTTCTATCAATGATATTTTAGAAGTAATACTTAATTTAATTAATACAGTGGAAAAAGAAAATTTTCGTTTAGCAATTTTTCATAGTAAATATCAAAAAGGTATTTTCTTAGGTCGCAATATTTATGATTTAAAAAAAGCTAAAGAAGACTTTCATAATATTAATAAATTATATTTTGATGAAATTGCTTTTTTAATCGATATTCCTAAAGATTACGAAATATTAACAATTATAGACAAAAATAAAGGATTAATTAGTAGTAATGATTTATTTGATAATCGTTTTAGTTATGTTAAAGATTTTTTAAATTATGTTACTGATTATCAAGTTAATAAAGTCATTTATAAATTAAATTATAATCCATTAAATATAACTAGAGAAGAACTTCAAAATTTAATGGTTGATTTCCTTAACGAAAGAAAAGAACTTCAACGTTAATATTTGAAGTTCTTTTTTTCTAAAACTTTTCTTTGTTAAATCTTTTTAACTAATAACTAAAGTATATGGGTTATTAATTGTGCCTGTTCCACCACCTAATTGAACATCGTTGCTAATGTAAAATGTTGGGCGGACCACATGCGTGCTCGGGCCGACATAGGTGCTGAGGACATTACCGGGCGCATGCACATCGAACGCAGTGACAGGAGAATCGTATCTTTGAGTTATTAACCATTCCCATAGACCCATATACAACCAGTTACTATCTGTTGCCGAACGATAATCATTATTTTCTTGTCCTACAGGCCAACTTCCAATAGGATTACCTTCTTTATCATTTTTTCCAGTATCACCATTATAACCCCATTCTTCAGGATATGGTTGTTTACTCCAATTTCTTGGTGATGCCCCATATAAATAGTCACTTACATATAATAAGCCTATTTTTTCAGGATCAGTTTCAGGATTAGCAATTAAACTTCCCACTTCATTATCATATACTGTTTTTACATTATTAGCTATTCCTATATTTTTCCATGTTGCATTGTCATTGCCCCATACCCATGTATGTTCTTTTATTAAACTTTGATATTTTTCTTCTATTGTACTTATGTATTTTTTATTTAAATGAATTTTATTAAGTAATGATGTAGACCAATTGGCTACTGTTGCTTCTGTTCCATTTTCTTGCCATCTATATCCATCTACATGGTCTAATAAACCTTTATATCTATGCGTAAATGCATCTCTATTTTCATTAGACCCTGTTGATGATTGATAAGCATATGTAGAATATGACCCATGAGTTTCAGAATCGGCTTCAGAATAATTTCCACTATAAGAGGTTGCTCCAGCTCCTAATAATTCTTTATTTGCATAATCCGCTTTTACTACTTTTATTCCATCACTATCAAATGTTCCGATTATTCGATATAAATTATTATAGCCTGGGGCTTTTGGATTATCAGAGCATGTTGTTCCTAAACATATGTAATTATTTACTTTTTCGAATGAGCCTGTATATCTATAACTTTTATCATTTGCTTCTAAATTTGCATTTAGTTCTCCTTCATAATCTGCTTTTCCATCATGATAGATTAGATTACTTGCTCCATATTCACTTTCATCATGTAACTTCTTTATACATTCAGCTAGTTCTTCCCCTTCATTACATACATCCATTAAATCATTGGCTATTTTCTTTTCTTGAATTCT